>CAYZSD010000074.1:0-15802 GCA_964481075.1 uncultured Rikenellaceae bacterium
CCAAAAAGCAAAAAGATAAGGCGTTGCCCTCCCAAAAAACCATTGATGAGAAAGATGACCGGATGAAAGAAAACCTGAGAGTTGTCAAAGCAAAGACCGAACCCATGGCAAAGGAAGAGGAGGTGTCCACCTCAAAGCATGTAAAACATGATGAGGGAAAAGGGATAGCTAAAGAAATGGAAGAGATTCCCGAAGAAATTGAAAATGTAGAAACAGAAACCTTTCATGAAAAAGATAGTTCAGAGGAAGAAGCAAAGGAAGTTGGCAAGGAGGAAACATCAGATTCAGAAACAAAAGTATAAACATGAAAGACATTCTTTTTGATTTAAGTGAGCTTAAAAGCCAGAACAGACCTTTTACCCTTTGCATTGTTGTCGAGGCCAAGGGTTCAACACCCCGAAAGGAAGGTGCAAAAATGATTGTTTTTGACGACAAGACCATTATTGGCACCATAGGTGGTGGCTCAATAGAAAGACAGGCTATTGACGAAGCCATTGAGGTTCTAAGAAACGGAAAGCCTTTCAAGAAGATGTATCAGCTTGAGGTTGACCTGCAAATGCAATGCGGGGGAAGCATGGAGGTTTACTTCGAACCTTTTAATAGAGATTTAAGCCTATACATTTTTGGAGCAGGACATGTTGGCCGGGAGGTGGGTCGCTTTGCTTCCGATTTGGGCTTTCAGGTAATCTTTATCGATAATAGGGATGGTATTTACCAGGAGTTTACATCAAGCTACGCCCAGTGCATTACTGACGACTACTTCCAAGCAATCGATAGGATAGTGTTTAACCCTCGCGATTTTACCGTAATAACAACACCCAACCACAGCTATGATGAGCAAATTATGGCTCGTATTGCAAGGAAGGGGTTGGCATACGTTGGAATGATTGGTAGCAAGCGAAAGGTTGCCGAAACCCGCAAACGTCTGCTTTCTGAAGGGTTAGTGACTGAAGAGGAGCTTGACCGTGTGGATATGCCGATAGGTATTCCTTTCCATGCCGAAACACCCCGTGAAATTGCAGTAAGCATTGTTGCAAAGCTCATCGATGTGAAAAACTCGCAAAAACTATGAAAACCAACAGTGTCCTGAGGTTTGTTCTCGACAATCGAATTTGTGAGGTTGACTTTTCGCAAGCCAACCTTCGGCCATCTACAACCGTACTTAACTATCTACGGGCACTAACCAACCATAAGGGAACTAAGGAGGGGTGTGCCGAAGGCGATTGTGGGGCATGTACAGTGGTTCTTGGTGAGCTAGATGCCGATGATCGGATTCATTACAAAGCTATCGATTCGTGCATGACCTTCCTTGCCTCAATTCACGGCAAGCAGATTATCACAGTCGAGAACCTGGCTCTTCGTCAGGGAGCCGAAACCATTCTTCATCCAGTACAGCAGGCTATGGTACATGAACACGGCAGCCAGTGCGGTTTCTGTACACCGGGCATTGTGATGTCACTCTTTGCTTTCTATAAGTCGAAACTTGAGCCAAACCGAGAGAACATTATCGATCATCTGGCTGGCAACCTTTGCCGTTGTACTGGCTATGAGGCAATTATTAAAGCGACTAGGATTGCTTGTGCAAACCGACAGCCCGACCATTTCGATGTTAATGAACCAATGATTGTTAACCTGCTAAGGGAAATAAAGGGCAATGATGCATCGCTCGCACTTCATCACAGTAAACAGACCTACTTTCTCCCAGATAGTATCGATTTGGCTTTACAACTACTAACCGAAAACCCCGATGCTACACTGGTCAACGGAACAACCGATGTGGCTATCCGTCAGAATAAAAAGCATGAATTTCTTACAAAAGTAATCGACCTATCGGCATTAACCGAGCTTAAATTTATCCATGCAAACAATAACGGTTTCCATGTAGGAGCAGGTACAACCCTAGAAAGTCTTAAACGTTTTTCGGAGCAGAATATCCCTGAACTGAAGCCGATACTTAACGTTTTTGCTTCGCATCAAATAAGGAACGTGGCTACAGTAGGTGGAAATCTTTGCACAGCATCGCCCATTGGCGATTTAATTCCCCTAATGTTTGCCCTCAAGGCAAGGTTCGAGATTGTTAGTACAGCGAATTCTAGAATAGTTGATGCCGAAGATTTTATCGTTGGCTATCGAAAGAATTGCCTTCTTCCAAACGAAATTCTTAAAGGGGTCATTATCCCAAGAATTGACTCAAACGTATTAATTTGGACAGAGAAGGTATCCAACCGACGCGATTTAGATATTTCAACAGTTAGCCTAGCTGCCAGGCTTAGGGTTGATGCCCAGGGCATAGTTAAGGAGATTATGCTTGTTTATGGCGGAATGGCTGAGGTAACCAAGCGAGCAAGACATGTTGAGAATTATCTGATAGGCAAGGAGTGGAGCAGAGAGAATATCGAAAACGCCAAGAAACATTTCTCAAGCGATTTTACCCCCATTTCCGATGCACGTGCCAGCAAGGAGTACAGGTTGACAGTTGCTGAAAACCTCCTGCTTAAATTGTTTGTCGATTGTAATTAAAAAGTTTAGTGATAAGCAAATAGATGTAGGTTACATCTCAAAATAGTGAAAAAAATTCAAAAGTATGTCTGAAATAATCTATCACGAGAGCGCAGTTCAACACGTTACAGGAACAGCAGTTTATGTTGCCGATATGTACCCTTCGGAGCAAACTCTTGTTGGGCGAGTTGTTTACAGTCCTCATGCACACGCTCGTATTATTAGCTACGACCTCTCTCAGGCGTTAATTGTTAAGGGAGTACACGATATACTTGACTATTCAAGAATTCCCGGTAATAATCAGTTGAACTCCCTGGCTCACGATGAACCTTGCTTAGCAGAAGGCATCGTACAATGTGTTGGGCAGGCTATTTTTTTAATTGCTGCCGAGAGCGATGAGGCTGCAATAGAAGCAGAAAAGATAATTAAAGTCGATTACGAAATCCTTGAACCAATACTTACCATTGAACAGGCCATTGAAAGGGGGAATAGGTTGCAACCATCAAGAAAGATTGAGTCAGGAAATTTTGATGAAGCAATACAAGGATGTAAAAATACTCTGTCGGGAACTTTAAAGACTGGGGCTCAGGAACATTGGTATCTAGAAACACAGGCTTCTGTTTGTGTTCCTGGCGAGAATAGGGATATGCTAGTTTATGCTTCTTCGCAGAATCCAACCGAAACGCAACTTGTTGTTGCTGAGGTTCTGGGAATTCCAGCGAATAAAGTGGTGTGTGAGGTACGACGAATGGGCGGTGGCTTTGGGGGTAAGGAAACACAGGGAAACCACGTTGCAGCCTGGGCGGCACTTCTTGCCGATGCAACAGGCAAGCCTGTAAAAATTTCACTTTTCCGTGATGACGACCAAAAGATAACAGGTAAACGTCATCGTTTCCTTTCAAGCTATACCATCGGTTTCGATGATGAGGGTTTTATTCAGGCTTACAGCGTTGAGCTCAATTCCGATGTGGGTATGGCTACCGACCTTTCCATGGCTATCATCGAGAGGGCGATGTTCCATGCCGAGAATGCATACTTTATCCCTAACATACGTATTATTGGTAATACATGGAAAACAAACCTCCCTTCAAACACAGCATTCAGAGGCTTCGGTGCTCCGCAAGGAATAGCCGTCGTTGAACATGCCATCGATCGAATGGCCAGATTCCTTAAAAAGGATGCTGCTGAGATTCGATTTATGAACTTCTATGGCCTCGACAATCGAAACGAAACGCCTTATAGTCAGGTTGTTAGTAATAATAGGCTATATACAATATGGCACAAGCTTATGGAATCGAGTTGTTACATGTCTCGACGACAAGATGTTGATGAGTTTAATGGTAAAAACGAATTCTTCAAACGTGGCTTAGCCATTACGCCTGTAAAATTTGGCATTTCGTTCACAACATCCTTTCTGAATCAGGCAGGTGCATTGGTTCTAATCTATAAAGACGGGACAGTTCTTGTGAATCATGGGGGAACTGAGATGGGACAGGGGCTTCATACCAAAATCAGGCAGATTGCAGCCCTCGAGCTGGGTGTACCAATTGAGGCAGTAAAGGTGAACGCTACAAACACTTCCAAAGTGCCAAATACATCACCTACAGCAGCATCTTCTGGTACCGACCTTAACGGTATGGCAGTTAAAAATGCAATTGATAAGCTGAAAGAAAGGCTTACACCTTGCGCAGCAAAGATGCTGAAGGAGAAGTATAATATTTATGCTCAGAATGAAATCATATTTGAGGAGGGAAAGATTTTCGTTTCAAACAATAAAAATCAATTTATTAACTTCTCAGACCTTGTAAAACGTGCACACTTTGAGCAGATTAGCCTTCATGCAACTGGTTACTATCGAACTCCTGGAATTAATTTCGACAAGGAGAAGGGCAAAGGCACACCTTTTCATTACTTTGCATACGGTATGGCTGTTGCTGAGATAGAACTTGATGTTTTAACCGGTCGAAATAAGACCCTTAGAGTCGATATCCTTCATGATGTTGGCGATTCAATAAATGAAAGCATTGATATTGGGCAGATTACAGGTGCATTCATTCAAGGGATGGGTTGGTGTACTACTGAAATGGTGAAATGGAGTAAGGATGGTTCGTTGCTTAACCACTCCCCCGATACCTACAAAATTCCAAGCATTGGCGATATTCCCCCCATTTTTAATGTAGATTTGCTACAGCATGTTCCTAATCCACAGGTTATTCGACGTAGCAAGGCTGTGGGTGAACCGCCATTTGTACTGGGTTTCGCAGTATGGCTAGCCATTAAGGATGCCATTTCAGCCGTTGGCAACCATTCAATTGAGCCAACCTTTGAGCTACCTGCATGTAACGAGGTTGTCCTACTTTCAGTTGAGGATGTGAAGAAGCGGTATGCAAATTAATTAATAAGTTTTTCAACTTCTTAAAAACTTACACTATCCCTTAAACTTTTTGTTCGAAAACAATTCTAAACAGTTATATAAAAAACCATAACAACTATTTGTAATACTAACTAAAGAAGAAAACCAATGAGAAAACAGATTCCACTACTAATCCTTTTGGTCATGATGTTTAGCTGCAAGCAGGCCGAAAAGCCAAACCCTTTTTTCGTTAAATGGGATACCCCATTTGGTACCCCTCCTTTCCATCTGATTGAGGATGGACATTACCTCCCAGCCTACGAGGAAGGGATTCGTTTGCATAAGGAAGAAATCGATGCAATTATCAACAACCCCGAAGCTCCCACCTTTGAGAATACCATTGTGGCTTACGACCAGTCGGGCGAATTGCTCAACAACGTAGGTTCTGTGTTCGGTGGGTTGCGTGGTGCCCATACCAACGATAGCCTTCAAGCTATTGCTCGCATTACAACCCCCATGCTTTCAGCTCACTCCAACTCAATTAGGTTGAATCAAGACCTGTTTGCAAGGATTAAAACGGTTTATGAGAGTCGGATGAGCCTCAATCTTGACGTTGAGCAGTTGCGTTTGGTTGAGAAGATTTATCAGGATTTTGAAAGAAATGGAGCCGCTTTGCCAGAAGATAAAAGAGAAGAGCTAAAAGCCATCAACGAACGCATGTCGATGGTTTCACTGAACCTTAACGAGAACCTTTTAAAAGAGAATAACGGTTTCACCCTCATTATCGAGAATGAAGAGGATTTGGTTGGCCTTCCTCAAGCTGTTATTGTTGGAGCAGCCGAACTTGCTGCCCGAGAAGGGCACGAGGGAAAATGGATGTTTAACCTATCGAAACCTAGCTGGATTCCTTTTCTTCAGTTCTCCCAGAAACGAGATTTACGCGAGAAGCTCTATAGGGGCTATTTTATGAAGGGTGATAATAACAATGAGTTCGATAACAAGGAACTTTTTGTTGAGCTGATGACCCTTCGTCAGAGAATGGCGAATTTGCTTGGATACGAGAACTATGCTCAGTACTTCACCTCCGAACAAATGGCTCAAACACCAGAGAATGTTTATAGTTTCTTGCACCAGGTATGGAAGCCAGCCCTGGCCATTGCTAAGAAGGAAAGAGATGACATGCAGGCAATTATCAACAGGGAAGGAGGAAACTTCAAGCTAGAATCCTGGGACTGGTGGTACTATGCCGAGAAGGTTAGAAAGGAGAAGTACGATCTCGACGAAGATGAAATCAAGCCTTACCTTACCCTTGAGAACGTAAAGCAGGGGATATTCTATGTAACCAACAAGCTTTATGGCTTAACCTATAAGAAACGAACCGACATTCCTGTTTACCACGAAGAGGTTGAAGCTTACGAAGTGATTGACCACGATGGTTCACATCTTGCTGTTCTTTTCATCGACCCACACCCTCGTGCAACCAAGAGGGGAGGGGCATGGTGCGGAACTTACAGGAGCGGTGGTTACAAGAATGGAGACAAAATTACCCCTGTCGTTACCATTGTTATGAATTTCTCCCGTCCTGTTGGAGGAAAACCAGCAATGCTAAGCTGGGACGAAACAACCACATACTTCCATGAGTTTGGTCATGCACTTCATAATTTCTTTGCCGATGGTCGCTTTCGCCGAACCAGCAGAAGCGTACCCCGCGATTTTGTCGAGCTCCCCTCGCAGGTGCTCGAGAATTGGGCTGGTGAACCAGAGATACTTAAGGTTTACGCAAAGCATTACGAAACTGGTGAACCAATCCCCGATGAGCTTATTCGTAAGATGCAGGAAAGCGATAAGTTTAACCAGGGCTTTGCTACTACCGAGTACCTTGCGGCTGCTATCCTCGACATGGACTGGCACACATCAAAAATACTCCCAACAACCAAGGTCAATGAATTCGAAAGAAAATCGATGGAAAGGATTGGGCTTATTCCAGAAATTATTCCTCGTTACCGTACAACCAACTTTGGGCACATCTTTAGTGGTGGTTACGCCTCTGGTTACTATGTGTACCTTTGGGCTGGGCAGCTCGATTCCGATGCTTTCGAGGCCTTCAAAGAAACTGGCGACCTATTCAATCAGGAACTTGCAGCAAAATTCCGTAAGCATATCCTTGCCGAAAACGCCTTGGGCGAAGGGATGGAGCAATACCTAAAGTTCAGAGGAAAGGCTCCTTCTATCGACCCCTTGCTAAGACAAAGAGGTCTGAAGTAGAGAAAAATTGCAATGATATAGTAGCAAGACTATTTCTGAACTATTCCAAAAGTTTATATACCATTCCTCAATTGAGGAATGGTTTTTTTTTTATTTATTTGTAGGAAATTTTTAGCCTTATTAAAAATTACAATCAAATGATAACTTCACAGGAACAGCTGGCAGTCCGATCAATAGATTTTATTGAAACAGCATTCGATAAGCTAATGCAAAAACGCATCTATCGCGTTCTTCTTATATGTAGCCACTATGATGCTTTCATGCTTGAGGAGGATGGTAGGATCGACGAGCAGATATTCAACGAGTACGTTTCGTTGAGCTTACGTTACCCCCCCAGCTTTGTTCAGGTGCATTCTGCCCGTGAAGCCCTTAAGGTAATAAATGAGGAGAAGATTGACCTAATCATCACCATGCTGAACATCGGGGATGTCGATACCTTTGAGCTGGCTAAGCTCATTAAAAAGAGAATGCCTGCAACCCCATTGGTTGTTCTAACACATTTCTCAAAAGAGGTGTCGGTGAGGTTAGAGAAGGAGGATCTCTCGGGTATCGATTACATTTTTAGCTGGTTGGGTAATGCCGACCTTCTTCTGGCAATCATTAAGCTTATCGAGGACAAGATGAATGCCGATTACGATATCCTTGAGGTGGGTGTGCAGTCAATCATTCTTGTTGAAGATTCTGTTAGATACTACTCAATGGTGCTTCCTCAGCTCTATAAAATTGTGATGAGGCAAGCCAGAAGCTTCATGCAGGAGGCTTTGAACGAGCATCGAAGGGTGCTCCGGATGAGAGGACGTCCCAAAATCCTCTTGGCAAAATCCTACGATGAGGCGCTTACACTTTACAATAGGTATAAACCTAATATTCTGGGAATTATATCCGATGTCAGCTTTAAGGTTAATCAGAAGCGAGATAGCATGGTAAAAGCAGGACTTATGCTATGTAAGGAGGTACGCGATGAGGATCAGCATATCCCATTCCTTCTCCAAAGTTCCGATATTAGCAACAAGGTTCTTGCCGATGAGTTAGGCGTAGGATTTGTAAATAAGTATTCAAAAACCTATAGCCACGAGCTACGTGATTATATTATTGCAAATTTTGGTTTCGGTGATTTTGTATTTATCGACCCTTCCACTGGTAAAGAGGTAAGTAGGGCGAAAGATCTGCCCGCTTTGCAACAGCTTTTACTCACTGTTCCTGACGACTCATTGGTTTACCACTCAAGCCAAAATCATCTTTCCAAGTGGCTAAATGCCAGGGCTTTGTTCTCAATTGCGCAGCTCTTCAAGCCAATCTCCCTAAGCGATTTCTCAAATCTTCTCGAAGCTCGTGATTTTCTTTACCGTTCAATTTCAGCTTACCGTTTAAGCAAGAGCAGAGGGGTTATTGTTACCTATGATAAAAATACCTTTGATGAGTATAAATTCTTCTCGCGTATAGGGAATGGTTCAATTGGTGGGAAGGCCCGAGGGCTTGCTTTCATCAATAGGCTCATTCAAGACAACAACTTCCTTAATCGTTTTAAAGATGTAACAATCACTATTCCCAGAACTGTTGTTATTAGCACTGAATTTTTCGACGAGTTTATTGAGAGTAACAACCTTTTCAAGGTTGGAGTTTCCGACCTTGAGGACACTGATATCCTCAAGCATTTTGTAAGCGCCGAACTCCCAGAGCGTTTGCTCTCCGATTTACATGGAATGATTAGGGTGATGAGAACTCCAATCGCAGTTCGATCGTCAAGCAAACTTGAAGACTCACACTACCAGCCGTTTGCAGGTATATATTCAACTTACATGGTACCGATGGTGGACGATAAGAACCTTATGCTAAGGATGATTTCTCAGGCCATTAAGAGCGTTTATGCTTCCGTTTTCTTCAAGGCCAGTAAGGCGTATATGGCAGCAACAAGCAATGTAATAGACGAGGAGAAGATGGGAATCCTATTACAGGAAGTATGCGGGAACCAGCATGGCGATATCTTCCATCCAACCCTGTCGGGGGTAGCACGCTCAATTAATTTCTATCCCATAGGTTCTGAAAAACCCGAGGATGGTATTGCTGTAATTGGCTATGGTTTAGGTAAGCTTATTGTTGACGGTGGAGTTTCTCTCCGTTTTTCACCACGATACCCAAAAAAAATTATACAGATATCACAGCCCGAAATGGCTCTAAAAGAGACCCAAAAGTTTTTTTACACCCTCGACATGCGACCCGAAAGTTTCGTTCCATCAACGGATGATGGGGTAAACATTCTAAAGAAAGAAGTTTCAGAGGCCGAAGAATTACCCGATTTCCCGCATGTTGCTTCTACCTTCGACTTTCAAAATCAAACCATTATCGATGGCATTCAGGGTAGAGGGAAAAAACTCGTAACATTTTCTAATGTCTTAAAACACAACTCATTCCCTTTGGCTGAGATTCTGCTTGAGCTCCTCAGTATTGGACAAAAGGAGATGGGATGCCCAGTTGAAATTGAATTTGCAGCAAACCTTAATACACCTAAGGGTTTTCCCAAGTCTTTTAAGCTACTACAAATACGACCCATTGTTGAGAGCGAGCACTCCGACGATTTTCCTTGGGAAAAGGTGAACATTGAGGATACCCTAATCTTCTCGAATTCAGCATTAGGGCATGGACGGGTTGAAAACATTCAAGATTTTGTTTACGTGAAGCCCGAAGCCTTCGACCCGGCAAAGACCCACGACATAGCCTCAGAAATGGAAGCTATAAATAATAAGTACATGGAATGGAAGCGAAATTTTGTGCTGGTTGGTCCTGGTCGATGGGGTAGTAGCGACCCATGGTTGGGAATACCAATTAAATGGTCGCAAATATGTGAGGCAAGGGTCATAATTGAGTCGGGGCTCGATGATTTTAGGGTTGAACCTAGTCAGGGGACTCACTTCTTTCAGAATCTAACATCATTTAGAGTTGGTTACCTCACAGTGAACCCTTACATAAACGATGGATTTTACGATGTTGCTTTCCTCAATTCTTTACCCTCATGCTTCGAAACGAAGTATTTCAGATGCCTGCATTTTGATGAGCCTCTTCTTATCCATATCGATGGGAAGAATAACAAAGGGGTAGTGTTCAAGCCAAAAAAAGGAGTAACAGTTCACCTGGTTGGCGAAAACGATTGATAAGGTAGATACCTGTTTAAAATCATGTTTTTATGATGGCTTTTTCTTTTGAAAATTGGTTTTTAAGTCAGAAATTTACACCAGTTTTTCCAAGGGTTAAAACCCTTATTTCATACGATCTTTTTACAAACACTTTAAAACTGTTTCAGAAATGGATGTAAAAAAAATTATGGCCGAGCTTGAAATGAAGCATCCTGGTGAGAAGGAGTTCTTGCAAGCTGTTCACGAAGTTCTTGAGTCGGTTCAGGAAATTTACGATCAGAACCCAAAGTTCGAATCCCACAAGATTATTGAGCGTATTGTTGAACCCGACCGTGTGTTCATCTTCAAGGTGCCCTGGGCTGATGACGAGGGAAATATTCACGTTAACATTGGTTACAGAGTTCAGTTCAATGGAGCAATTGGACCATACAAAGGCGGACTTCGTTTCCACCCAAGTGTTAACCTTTCTTCACTCAAGTTTTTAGGATTTGAGCAAACCTTCAAGAATGCTCTCACAACCCTGCCTATGGGCGGTGGAAAAGGTGGCTCCGATTTCAACCCAAAGGGAAGAAGCGATGCCGAAATCATGCGCTTCTGCCAATCTTTCATGCTTGAGCTATGGAAGCATATTGGACCAGAAACTGACGTTCCAGCTGGCGATATTGGAGTAGGTGGGCGTGAGATAGGTTTCATGTATGGAATGTACAAGAAGCTAGCTGGCGACCATACAGGCGTTCTAACTGGCAAAGGCCTGAATTGGGGTGGATCACTTATTCGCCCTGAGGCTACAGGCTTCGGTGGTATCTATTTTATTAGCCATCAGCTAAAAATGCGTGGCCATGACATAAAAGGAAAAACCGTCGCTCTTTCAGGATTCGGAAACGTGGCTTGGGGTGCAGCTCTAAAGGCAACCGAACTGGGTGCTAAGGTAATCACCATTTCTGGTCCCGATGGCTATATCCTTGATGAAGCAGGTATTAGCGGGGAAAAGATTGACTACCTACTCGACCTTCGTAACTCAAATCAGGATATCGTTGAACCTTACGCCAAAAAATTCCCTGGCTCAAAATTCATTGCAGGCAAAAAGCCTTGGGAAGTGAAAGTGGATATTGCAATCCCCTGTGCTATTCAGAACGAATTGAACGGCGATGATGCTGCAATTCTTGTTAAGAACGGTGTTCTTTGCGTGAGCGAGCTATCGAACATGGGAAGCACTCCAGAGGCAATCGAGATATTCATTAAGAATCGTATTCCTTTTGGACCTGGCAAAGCAGCAAACGCTGGTGGTGTTGCCACCTCAGGTTTGGAGATGACACAGAATTCCATGAAACTTAGCTGGAGCCGCGAAGAGGTTGATGAGCGCTTGAAGCAAATCATGGAGAATATTCATAGTGCTTGCGTACAGTACGGTACCGAACACGATGGTTATGTTAACTATGTGAAAGGTGCAAACATTGCTGGTTTTATGAAAGTTGCCAACGCAATGTGCGATTTAGGTTTAGTTTAGCATTACATTTGAAAATCGTTTTACCAGAAGGCATCATCCGATGCCTTCTTTTTTTATATCTGGAAGTACCTAACAGTATCGGTAAGCTGATCAGCCTGTGAGTTCAGCTCTTCTGAACTGGAAGCCAACTCCTCACTGGTTGATGCGTTATTCTGAGAGATATCGTTGATTCTTTGAACAGCAATACTTATCTCGTTTACCCCGGTTACCTGCTCCCTACTCGATATAGCAATTTGTTTGATTAATTGCGTGCTCTTCTCAATTTCTGGAATTAGATTTATAAGATATCGTTCGGCATCTTCAGAGAGGGTGTGGCTTTCGGAAGCAAGCCTCACAACCTCATCGGCTGCTAAACGGCTTCGCTCGGCTAGCTTGCGAACTTCGGCTGCCACAACCGCAAAACCTTTGCCATACTCTCCTGCCCGTGCTGCTTCTACTGCAGCGTTTAGTGCAAGAATATTGGTTTGGAATGCGATATCGTTTATTATTGAAATCTTGTCTGATATCCGTTGACTTGCGTCCTTTGCTTTCACCGAGATACCCGATACTTCCTTAATTCTTTGTAGCATTTGCTCGGACATGTTGGTTGCTTCTGCCGAACTCTCGGAGCTGACTTTGATTCGATCCTGTATCTCCTCAATTGTTGATGAAACCTCCTCAACCGATGAAGCCAGCTCGTTAGAACTTTGAGAAAGCAACAGAGCCGAATCGTTGAGCTGCTGTCCAGCCGAGTGTATGTCGCTTGAGCCTCCAACAATGCAACGAATGATTGACTTTATGGTTGTAACCATCTCGTTTAGCGAGGATACTAGTGCTCCAATCTCATCGTTTCTAATAGCTATACCTACTGTTGCATTCAAGTTCCCAGAAGCAATTTCTCGGGTAAAATCTACACTTTCTTCAATGGGTCGAATTATGGTGTTAGCAATTGAAATGATGAAGCCTGCTAGAAGGATAAGTCCAAAAACTCCAATAATCATTGAAATAAGTAGGTTGTTGTTTGCTTTTTGCATGATTACATCTACGGGCACTACTATACCAAACGACCAGGGTGTACCGGTACTTCCAATAACAATAGGTTGAAATGTTACGAAAGCCTCAAAGCCATCTGCTATAACCTGTTTTGTGTAGTACGATTGGCCTTGCCCAACATGCTTAATCAATTCAATAGATTTATTATCCAGAAGATCAACCTCCGAAAGGCTCTTCCCTACAAGGTTCATGTTGGGATGTGCAATAATTGTTCCGTTATTTGAAACAAGGATAGCATAGCTCCTATCAAAGGGTTTAACGTTTTGAATTATCCGTTGGAAACTTTCAAGAAGGAAGTCAATGCCCACAACCCCTTTAAACTGTCCGTTAACAATTATAGGTGTCACAATGTTTGTTTCAAGAACTTCGTCCTCCTTTTTTCCAGTATATGAGTAGTAGTATGGATCTATGATGATTTCGTTCATTTTAGTTTTTACAGTAGTGTAAAGCTTTCCACTTAAAACCTCGGTCGAGTCTTGCTCAATATACTCGCTTAGCTTTATTGTACCCTTGTCTTTATAGTAAACATACCTAAAGTTACCAAGTAATGTGCTCCCTACGGTATTCCTATATTTATTGTCGTAGCTGTCAATGGAGTTTGTTTCCCAAATGCTCCAAACCGAAAGGTAGTCGGGGTTATCCTCGAGTGTGTTTCGAAGAATACTGGCAAAAAGCACCCTTCTAAATTCTTCGGGGGTTTCATTGTAGTTTTCGAACACTTTCGTAATTGCTTTGGTTGAGTGAAGATAGGAACTTAAGGTTATGTTAGCCAGGTTTGCAAACTGTGATGCATTCGACTCGGCAATCAATCTGGCATCGTTTACACTTGCTTCCCTTGTCCTGCTGATAACAACAGCCATGGATACAATATAAATAAGAATACTTGCTGAAAGGATGTAAATAATCAACCTGATCTTTAAATTAAATTTGGTTTTCATGGTTTTTAGGTTGTTTCGTTTAAACTAACCATATCAAATTGAATAAAAATTGTAAAAAGGTTTTTGTTTATGTGCTTGAAAATAGATTGTATGAAATAGCCTGAAAAGTTATGAAAATATTAATACTTTTGCTAGAGCAAATAGAAAAAAACATGGAAACATCTCATATTGTTTACTTAGGAGAACTTAGAACAGAAGCAGTACATTGCCTGTCGGGAAATAGATTAACAACCGATGCTCCACCCGACAATCAGGGGAAGGGCGAATTTTTCTCACCCACCGATTTGCTTGCGACTTCATTAGGCACTTGTATGCTAACAATTATGGGCATATCTGCTCGAACTTATAGCTTCGATATTGTTGGAACTAAGGTAAAGGTAACCAAGGTGATGGGAACAAATCCACGGAGGGTTGTCGAGGTCGTTGTTGAGTTTTCTTTCCCTCATGCTAATTACTCGCCAAAGGAAAAGAAGCTTCTAGAGCTTGCGGCAAAAGAGTGTCCTGTAGCTAATAGCCTTCACCCAGATCTAAAACAAACCATTAGGTTTAGCTTTGGCCAATAGGTTAAAGGAAAATCGTTTTAAATCAAGTGTTTATAGATTTTTTCTATGAACTTTTGTCGGCTTATCGGTTTGGCAATGTAATCGTCGCAGCCTGCTTCGAAGGCTTTCTCCCTATCGGTCGAGAAGGCGTAAGCAGTTTGAGCAATAACCGGAAGGTCCTCTCTTAACTTTTTCACCTCTCGTGTTGCCTCGTACCCATCCATTACTGGCATTTTTATGTCCATAAGAACCAGGTCGATGTTAGGGTTCTTCTTCACCATTTCAACTGCTTCAACACCGTTTGTTGCCCAAGTAATCGATGCGTTTAGTCCTGAAAGCAGCTCTTTGAGGTACAGGTAGTTCACCTCATTGTCGTCTGCTACCAAGATATGTGGCACTCTTCCGGAGGTAACATACCTTTTCTCGGTAAACTGATTGGCGTCCTTTTTGGGTTCAACCTTAACGTAGGGTATTGAGAAGAAGAAAGTGGAGCCAAAGTAGGTTTCGGATTTAACCCAAATATCTCCTCCCATTTTATTTACCAATGCTTTCGAAATTGATAGGCCAAGCCCTGTTCCACCAGCCTGTCTGGAAAGATCGGTTTCAACCTGACGGAAGCGTTCAAATATAATGCTTTGCTTTTCAGCAGAAATTCCTATCCCTGAGTCCTCAACAAAGAACTCGAGCATATCGACTTTTAGTGTGTATCCAAATTTGATATGACCTTGTCGAGTGAATTTTAGTGCGTTTCCTATAAGGTTCGAAAGCACTTGCCTTAAACGGGTGGCATCAACAGAGATGAAACTTTGAGCATTGCTCAGCCCCAAAGAGAAGGAGATGTTTATTCCCTGTTGTTGAGCCCTTGGCTTGAAAAGAAGAAGCGTTTCGTTGAGAAGCTCGTTCAGGTTCACCTCACTGTTAACAATGGTTATGAGGTTTGCCTCAATTTTGGAAATGTCTATTAGGTCGTTTATTATTGCTAGAAGTTGATTTCCACAGTTTTGAATTATTCCTACGTACTCCTTTCTCTCTCCCTCCGACATATCTATATTAAGCAGGAGCTGTGAGAAGCCAAGTATCCCATTCATTGGGGTACGAATTTCGTGGCTCATATTAGCCAGGAAAGCACTCTTTAGCTTGTCGTTCTCTTCGGCTTTTTGGTTCGCAAGAAGTAGGTCGGCATTGATTTGCTTTATTCGCTTGTTTGTTTCAATCAGTTCCTCATTTAGGGCGTAGTACTCCTCGTTTTGCTTTTTAAGTTTTCTTTCATTTTCCTCAATAATAATCTGTGTCTGTTTGCGATCGCTGATATCACGCATTATACCCAACACAATCACATCACCATGCTGTCCAAGGGAAACGGTACTAACCTCAACCTCTCGAATAATTCCCTGTTTCGATATAATTTGAAGCTCATACTGATTCGAAATGCTTTTACCCTCTTGGCGATCCTTATAGCGTTGCTCAACCATTTGTTTGCTTAGCGGGGTAAGCAATTGGTTGAAATCGAAGCTTTGGCTCGAAAGCTCGTCGAA
>CAYZSD010000075.1:0-15131 GCA_964481075.1 uncultured Rikenellaceae bacterium
TGAGCGGGCAGGGCGCGGTGATGGTGAACGTTACCACCGTGCTGCCTCAAACCCTGAGCGTACAGAGCCTGCAACCTGGTGTGTACGTGCTCCACGCCCGCCGTGGCAGCTACAGCGAGCAGCAGCAGATTGTGGTGGAATAAACAAGAAGCGCAGAATATCGAACCTAACTACCGTTAGGCAGGTGTAAATATTATATGTAAATCGGAGGGTAGGACCTGGTCTTTAGCCTTCGATTTACATTTTCTATTCTATTCAGAGTTTGAACTATCCCTCACACATTCCATCGCTTAGTCAAACCCTGACGGTAAAAAATCAAAAATTTATCAGTACTTTTGTATCAAATACTTTTAAATTTCGTTAACCTATAGCATGATTACCCTTTTTGAACCGGGTTTGTGCCATATTTATTCAATATTTTAATCCATGAAAGCTATTACTATAAAAGCATATACCGAGAACAGTACACAAATCGATGCTCTTAAAGCTTTCTTAAAGGCACTAAATATCAGATTTGAACTAAAGAAAGAATACCCCCCCTACGACCCTGAATTTGTAGACGCTGTAAAAGAAGCTGAACAAGACATTGAGCGGGGGAAGGGTACCAGGGTTTCATCTGATGAGTTTGACAACCTATGGAAATAGTCATTTCTCCTTTAGCTCTAGAGCATATTGAGTATTGGAAGAGAACTAACAATAAACCAATTCAAAACGGATTATCGCCTTAAAAAATGCCATTATCAAAGAACCATATAAAGGCATTGGAAAACCTGAACCGCTAAAATACGAACTTGCTGGAATGTGGTCCAGGAGAATTGATAAGGTGAATCGCTTAGTTTATGCAGTAGATGGAAACAAGTTATTGATTTTTTCTCTCATGGGGCATTACTAAATGCTACAGCTTACTCCAACCATTCTCCACCCCACTACCACCAACCAGCAATAGCAACCAATTGAAAAAGAACTATAAATTAGGTGTGTTATTAAACATACGTTATTATTGCCAATATTTTCCGCAAACGTTTGGTGATTTCCGTTTTTTTTTTTTTTCACTTTGCGAAACTTATATTAAATTACCCATCAAAAAAACTTACAAGAACATGAAAACAAAAACATTCCTTCTGCTCCTTTTCCCTTTGCTGCTCCTCCTGTGTAGCTGCGAGAGGGAGGATTGCCCAACCTACAAGCTACCCCCCGCCACCCAAACGGGCGCTAACACCTTTGGCTGCCTGATAAACGATGTGGTTTTTGTGCCCAGGATGGGTGGACTTTTCTCATCTAAGCCAAAATCTTTTTCCTATAATGAGAAAACTGGAGAGCTGTATGTTTACATGATTTTTTATGCAGACGACAGGGACTACATGTGTGGCTACCCTGACATTACATTTAAAATGGAAGCCTACGAAGTTTATACTACGGGCGAAGTTCCTCACGGGGATTATTGGGCTAAAATTGATTACAACCCTGAGAAGAACGGTAGAGGTGAGAGTTATAGTTATAATTCTACACTTTCAAATTTAGCAGCAAACTTTTCAGTTACAAAACTAGATACAATTGAAAATTTAATAACTGGAACATTTTGGTTTGAATCGTCTCAACGCTTTCCAGAGGTTAACTCGGAAAAAAAGTTATATGTAACTGAGGGTAGATTTGATTTTCTCTACAACCAGGATGGTAGCCTGGTGGATGGATACCATAACTAATAGATATTAAGCATTTTAATAACATAAAAAAGAGTAATAATCATGAAACATCTATTTATAGCAATCATAGCATTTAGCATTTTAAGTTTGCATACCAACGCGCAACCCGGCTTAAACGTTGCCCAGCGGCACAGGGCCTACGTTGACTCGCTGCTCGCCACGGTGGGGATAAACCAGCAAACCATAGCTACTGGCATCCTGTACGACAGAGCACCGACCATTGCAAAGCTTCAGGGATTCCAGCAAAGCGATGTGGTTGGTAAGGGTAGGTTTTTGCAGGCAGCGCATGAGCTGCGTAACAGCACCTACGATTCCTTGATACACCCCACCATTGACCGTATAAAGGAGATATCGGAGCATTACACCTACAGCCTGAACCTTGCCCCTATTGGTATCAGCTACAGCACCATGACCCACATCGACACCCTTGCGGTGGAGAAGGGGTATATCATTATCGATGGTCAGGGGCGACCACGCCCAACCGGTAGGCTCAAAACACATGGGTTGATTGACAGGGATATCTTTATGGCTTCCGTGCTATGGGATAAGGACGAATTGAATGTAACTACCGATTTCGTGATACCCTCGCAGCTAATCATGGGCAATAAAAAAACCGAGATAGCCCAAGTGGAGGTTGACTTTGGCGATGGGCTTGGGTTTCGTAGCGTTACACCCGATGTGCCTGTAAGCATTGCCTATCAAACCGATGGGGAAAAGGTTATTACAATCAGGGCTACAGATGAGCTTGGTAATACGTTGAGCAGCATCGCTTCACTCAAGACAATGTCAGGGGAACCTTTTGAATGGGGAGACTATGGATATATTGATGAAGTTACTTATCGCCGTATTCCTATTTATGCTGATATCCCCTTCACTGGGGCGCCACCCCTATACAGCCCTTCGGGCACATTCCCAGGGCTTGGCTGGGTTACCTACCTCTTGAACGACCCCCAACAGGGTCTCCAAAAACCCGTGCTGGTGGTTGATGGTTTTGACCCAGAGGGTAAAAGGACAGATGAGAAATTATTTGAAACCCACCTTAACCCATCAGGTTTCAAGTTTGCCGATTCCCTACACGCTGCGGGCTACGACCTGGTGATCCTTGATTTTCCCAAGGCGGCCAACGACTCCACCACCTGCTTTTACTGTACCTCTTGGAACTTTCTGACGGGTGAATGCCACGATTGGCATACAGCACCATGTGTAATCAATGGCGGATCCGACTACATCCAACGCAACGCCTTTGTTACCATTAAGGTCATTGAGGAGATCAACCAGCAGCTACAGAGTAACAACAGCCAGGAGCAGCTTGTGGTCATTGGGCCAAGCATGGGCGGGCTAATCACCCGCTACGCCCTGGCCTACATGGAGCAGAGCGGCAAGCAGCACAACACCCGCCTGTGGGTTTCGTTCGATGCGCCCCACAAGGGCGCAAACATTCCCATCGGCTTGCAGCACGCAGTGAATGAGCTCTCCTTTATCTCAGCAGCTAATACCAAAAAGAATACCCTGCTCAACAACCCTGCCGCCAAGCAGATGCTGATTCACCACTACCTTTCTAACTCTGTTCTACCCGCAGGCGCACCCAGTTTTCGCGATAGCTGGCAAGCTGAACTCGAAAGCATTGGTTTCCCACAAAGCCCGAATCTTAGAAGGATATCAATCGTAAACGGTAGTCTAAATGGTTTTTTTACAGGTCTTTCTGGCGTTTCAGCTCTTTCGGTTATCGATGGGAATAATTACCTTCATGTTCTTACTACGCCAAGTTACGGTTCCGTATCTAAGGTATTCGATGCAAATATTAATCTCCTTGGATTTAACCTATATGAAGTTAACAAGTACGCCAAAGCATTTCCAAGTAGTTTTAGCATCGATAATTCACCTGGTGGCACTCAGAATACCTTTGAGGGGATTAAGCATGCTGTTGAGTCTGCCACAAGCATGGATGTACAAATGTTCCTTTCCTCTCACTCGTTTATCCCTACAAAGAGTGCTTTAGCTTATATGGGTACAAATACTGATCTCAAAGAAAGTCTTTACAATCGCAACCTAGTTTCTAGTAACCAAACGCCCTTTCACAGCTACTGGGGACCTGTTAACAAAAATATGCCTCATGTAGAATTTGATGCAAATGTGGTATGCTGGATATTGAACGAAATTAATGGTAACCCAATGCCCCCCAGCTTCGATTTCCAAATAACAGGGCCTTCACCTGTTTGCTCTTCCAACTCCACTTTTACAATTAATGGTCTACCTGCTGGCATCTCCGTAACATGGTCTCACGCCTCCAGCCTTTTCACCTACGTGAGCGGGCAGGGTACAAACAGCTACGTGGTCAAGGCAAGAAGTGCCAACGTTAACGGTTCAGGGTGGGTGCAGGCTACAATCAATGGACCCTGTGGTCCTATCCAGTTGTCCCCAAAAACGGTCTGGGTAGGCACCCCTCCCCCAGGGCAAATACTCGGACCCTACTACAATCATGGTATGAGTTCAGTATGTAAAGGGTTGTCCCACAACATGGAACTCAGTCCCACCCTTCTAACGCTGCAGTACGAATGGAAACTGATTTACCCCGATGGCTTTAGCTGGCCACTAGAGTCAACCAGTCGGACTGCCTCCTTTTGTGTAGATGCAACTGGGCTTTACACAGCTTGGGTCAGGCAGAAGATGGAGGGTTGCAGCTGGAGTCAGGTAGCTACGAAGAGTTTCAATGTTGAGAATTGCGGCAACAGCGGCACTTGTAGCGGTGGAGGAATTGTACCAAGGTTGCTCATCGCCCCCAACCCCGCCAGCATTGAGATTACCATCTCGGAGATAGAGCCGGCCAACGACAACATCCCCTGGGTGCTACGCCTGATGAGCGGGCAGGGCGCGGTGATGGTGAACGTTACCACCGTGCTGCCTCAAACCCTTAGCGTACAGGGCTTGCAACCTGGGGTTTATGTGCTGCACGCTCGCCGTGGCAGCTACAGCGAACAGCAAGTGGTGGTTATCGAGTAGCTTCTTATACCCTAAGGGTTTTCGAAAACCCTTGGGGTATATCTTGTGAAAATCGTTGCAAATGATAAACAATCAAGCAAATTAAGTGTTAGTTTTGTGTTTTTAAAATGATTGTAATCAATGGCAAACGATCAGGACAAGATACTCGATGAGGTTACCAGTCAGGACTATAAGTACGGATTTGTTACCGACATCGAAACGGAAACCATACCCAAGGGGCTGAACGAGGATGTGGTGAGGCTTATCTCCGAGAAGAAGGGGGAACCCGATTGGATGCTTGAGTTCCGTCTCAAGGCTTACCGACACTGGGAAACCATGGAGATGCCCCAATGGGCGCACCTTCAGATACCTGAAATCGACTATCAGGATGTGATTTACTACGCTGCCCCCAAGCAGAAAGCCAAGCTTAGCAGCCTCGATGAGGTTGACCCCGAGCTGCTCGATACCTTCAATCGCCTTGGCATTCCACTGGAAGAACAGAAAATCCTTTCGGGTGTGGCCGTAGATGCGGTGATGGATAGCGTTTCGGTGAAGACCACCTTCCGCGAAACCCTTGCCGAGCAGGGCATTATCTTCTGCTCCATGAGCGAGGCAATCCGTGAGCATCCTGATTTAGTAAAGAAGTACCTCGCTTCTGTGGTGCCAGTTACCGACAACTACTTCGCTGCCCTAAACTCGGCGGTTTTCAGCGATGGCAGCTTTTGCTATATTCCTAAGGGAGTTCGCTGCCCAATGGAGCTAAGTACCTACTTCCGCATTAATGCCGCCAACACGGGGCAGTTTGAGCGAACGCTCATCGTGGCCGATGACGACAGCTACGTGTCGTACCTCGAGGGCTGCACCGCACCCCAACGCGATGAGAACCAGCTCCACGCTGCAGTGGTTGAGATTGTGGCAATGGAGAACGCCGATGTGAAGTACTCCACCGTACAGAACTGGTATCCAGGGGATAAGAACGGCAAGGGCGGAATATACAACTTTGTTACCAAGCGTGGAATATGCAAAGGGAAGAACAGCAAGATATCGTGGACCCAAGTGGAAACTGGTTCAGCAATCACCTGGAAGTACCCAAGCTGTATCCTGCTTGGCGATAACTCCTACGGCGAGTTTTATTCAGTTGCGGTAACTAACAACCATCAACAGGCCGATACTGGAACTAAAATGATTCACATCGGGAAGAACACCCGTAGCCGAATTGTATCCAAGGGTATCTCGGCTGGGGTGAGCAACAACAGCTACCGAGGGTTGGTTAAGGTACTCAAGAATGCCGAGAATTCCCGTAACTTCTCGCAATGCGACTCGCTTCTGCTTGGCGATAGGTGCGGAGCGCATACCTTCCCATACATCGAGGTTGATAACCCTACTGCCATTGTGGAGCACGAGGCCACAACCTCAAAGATTGGCGAAGATCAGATATTCTACTGCAATCAGCGAGGTATCTCCACCGAAGATGCTGTTGCCTTGATTATCAATGGTTACGCCAAGGAGGTGCTGAATAAGCTACCCATGGAGTTTGCCGTAGAGGCGCAGAAGCTGCTGCAGATCAGCTTGGAAGGGAGTGTGGGGTAGTAATGTGATGTTTAAAAGTTAATTCGCTTATAGATATGTTATATAAGTTAATTCGCTTATAGAAATAGGAACAATGCTTAGTTTTGGCATTGCAATTGTTGCAGGAGTGCTAATTGGAGTAATAATAGGTTAATGTTAAAGGATTAAATTATATTTCATGATTAAACAGGAATATATATCCTACTGGTTAGAGCAATCTGAAAACGATTGGCAAGCAGTTAATACATTGTTCAAAGGAGCGAATTATCTTCAATCACTATTCTTTGCCCACTTAGTAATTGAAAAAATTGCCAAAGCTCTTTGGATTAAACACAACGAGGGGAATGTTCCACCAAAAACTCACAACATTCTTTATTTGCTTTCATGTACTCCAATTGAAGTGCCAGAAGAGAAAGGTGTATTTATTCTAAGTCTTAATAGATTTCAATTGGAAGGAAGATACCCCGACTATAAACAAAAAATGCATGTTATTTGCAATAAGGATTTTACAAGTTCGATGATAGAAGAAACAAATAATTTACGATTATGGTTGATAGAGATGGCGCAATAAGAATTGCACAATCATTTGTAAATGATTGCAAGTTTTACGGTCTTTCTTTTAACACAGTACTTCTTTTTGGCTCTACTGTAAAGGGTGTTACTCATGAAGGATCTGATATAGACCTAATATTAGTTTCTGATCAGTTTAATGATAATGTATTTGAAGACCTTAAACTCTATGCAAAGATCAACATAAAATACCCAATTATTGAGACCCATCCAATGTCAACCAAAGCATACAATGAACACAACCCTTTTGTAGAAGAGGTTAAGAATGAGAGTATTAGAATTTGCTAACAGTATCAATAATAACTAAATATGCTATCAATTAAAAACTTATACGCTGGAATCAACGGCAAGCAGATACTAAATGGTATTAACCTTGAGGTTAAGGCTGGTGAGATTCATGCCATCATGGGCCCCAATGGCTCTGGTAAGAGTACCCTTAGTGCTGTGCTTGCAGGACGCGAAATCTTTGAGGTTTCCCAGGGCGAGATTACCTTCAACGGGAAGAACATCTTCGACCTTTCGCCAGAGGAACGTTCACGCGAGGGGCTTTTCCTCAGCTTTCAGTACCCTGTGGAGATTCCAGGGGTGAGCATGGTTAACTTTATGAAAACCGCTCTAAATGAGCATCGTAAGCATAAGGGGCTAGAACCTGTTTCAGCCTCCGATTTCCTAAAGCTGATGCGCGAGCGCAAGGAACTGGTCGAGATTGATTCGGCACTTACAAACCGTGCTGTGAACGAGGGTTTTTCGGGAGGAGAGAAGAAGAAGAACGAGATCTTCCAGATGGCCATGCTCGAGCCAAAGCTGGCAATCCTCGATGAAACCGACTCGGGCCTCGACATCGATGCTCTGCGCATAGTAGCCAACGGGGTCAACAAACTGAAACGACCCGACAATGCAACCATTGTAATCACCCACTACCAGAGGCTGTTGGACTACATAGTGCCAGATTTTGTGCATATCCTTTACAATGGCAGAATTGTGAAAACAGGCGGTAAGGAGTTGGCCTTGGAGCTGGAGGAGAAAGGGTATGACTGGATAAAGAATGGTGAGGAAACCTAAAGATTTAAGAATATCGATTAACGATTGAAGATTTTTGAAGTGATTCTGTGATTTAAGAATTTCGATTAATGATTTGAGATTTGAGAAGTGATTTTGTGATTTAAGAATCCCGACCCCGATGCTTCGGGGTTCGGGACGATTAACGATTTTTGATTTTGGATGTATTTAATGATAAAGATTGTAGATTAACGAATAAAGTAGTATTATGAATCGGTTTGATTTAGAGGAGAGGTTGATAAATTTTGCAGTTCTTATTGTTAAGATATCCGAATCAATGCCAAAATCTTATGCAGGAAGTCACCTATCAGGACAATTATTAAGATCTGGAACTTCTCCGGCATTGAATTATGGTGAAGCACAAGGTGGTGAATCAAGAAAGGATTTCATACACAAAATTAAAATTGTGCTAAAAGAATTAAGAGAATCCTTCGTCTGTTTAAAGATTATTCATCGTTCCAAACTTTACAAAGATGAACAAAAGATTAAAGAGGCATTAGTTGAAAACAATGAACTAATTTCAATTTTTGTGAAAAGTGCGGAAACAGCACAAAAGAATCTTAAATCCTAAATCGTTAATCCTTGTTCATAAATCATAAGACCTTGTTCGATATTCGATATTCAATATTTTAAATATGAACCCAACAACAACAATATCACACAAAGAGGAGCTTATCAACCTATACCTTGATAATCTCGACCTGATAACCGAAAATTCGGCGGGTGCGCTCAATAATGCCCGGCAGGAAGCAATAGAGAACTTTAAGCTGCTTGGTTTTCCTGGGCCAAAGAACGAGAAGTACAAATATACCAAAGTGGAGCCACTTTTCCGAAGCGACTTCGAGAAGTACTTTACACCCAAGTGTATATCGTTTAATGTTGATGATATCTTTCGTTGCGATATCCCCTCGCTTGATACGCATCTGGTATTAACACTAAATGGATTCTACCTCAATAACCCCAAGCTGCTTACAGAGATTGAGAATGGTGTAATCATTGGCAGCTTGGCCGAAGCGGCCAAAAAGTACCCCAACGTTGTGAACAAGTACTACAACTCCTTAACAATTAACGATGAGGATGGTCTTGTGGCATTAAATACGGCTTTTGCTCAGGATGGTGTTTTCATATACATCCCCAAAGGGGTTGTTTTGGAGAAACCAATCCAGATTATCAATCTGCTAATGAGCGATGAGAATCAGATGGTTCACTATCGTAACTTGATTATTGCCGATGATAACGCTCAAGTAGATATTGCGATATGCGACCACACGCTATCCCCTTCGGAGTTCCTATCGAATGTTGTTACTGAGGTGTTTGCGAATTCCTCTGCTAATTTGGATATCGTCTTCATGCAGAACCAGCACAACCAGTCAACCCAGTTTGCCCATTTCTTTGGCAAGCAGGAGCGTGATTCGGTACTGTCAACCAACACCGTATCGCTGCATGGCGGTGTAATTCGTAACAATATTCATGTACTCCTTAATGACGAAGGATGTGAGAATCATACCTATGGTCTTGCCTTGGTTGACCGAACCCAACATATCGACATGCACTCGTTCATTGATCATGCCAAGCCCAATTGTACCAGCAACGAGCTATACAAGGCAATTCTCGACGATCAGGCTACGGGTGCATTCAATGGTCGTATCCTCGTCCGAAAGGACGCACAGAAAACGCAGGCTTACCAGAGCAATAACAATCTGCTGCTCACCGCCGATGCGAAGATGTACACCAAGCCACAGCTCGAGATTTATGCCGATGACGTCAAGTGTAGCCACGGAGCAACCGTTGGCCAGCTCGACATGGAGGCAAAGTTCTACATGCAGTCGCGTGGAATAGGCGAGAGAGAGGCTAAGCTACTGCTAATGTTTGGATTTGCCCACGATGTGGTTGGAAAAATCAAGATTGAACCCCTGCGTGATAGGATTGACGATTTGGTAAACAAACGCCTGCGAGGCGAGCTATCGCGATGCCATAGCTGCCCAATGCACTGCTGTTAGTGTGTTGTTCTTCAGGCTTATTCTACCCTTCAATCCACTTGGTTACCTCTTCAACTGTTGGGTTTGCAAGGCCCAATTTGTTCTTCTTGTTGAAGCCGCAAAGATCGTTGAATAGTTTGCTAGGCTTTAAACTCTTAAGGGAAGTAACGGTGGTGTGTCCCATCTTTTCAAGTACTGGAACCCAGTCGGTTGGAATCCCCGCACTCACGAATGTTTCAACAGAATCCTTGCGGGTTTTGGGCTCAGGCTTCATCTGGGGGAAGAAAAGAACATCCTGAATGGAAGGTTGATTGGTCATGAACATGGTTAGCCTATCCATTCCTATACCCATTCCTGAGCAGGTTGGCATGCCATACTCAAGGGCTCGCACAAAGTCATGGTCGATGAACATCGCTTCGTCGTCACCCTTCTCGCCTAGCTTCAGTTGCTCCTGAAAGCGTTCTAGCTGGTCGATGGGGTCGTTGAGCTCGCTGTAGGCATTGCAAAGCTCCTTCCCGTTCACCATCAGCTCGAAACGTTCGGTTAGTTCTGGGTTGCTGCGGTGACGCTTGCAAAGCGGCGACATCTCAATGGGGTAGTCCATGATAAATGTGGGTTGAACGAAATGATGCTCGCACTTCTCTCCAAATATGGCGTCGATAAGCTTACCCTTGCCCATGGTTTCGTTCACCTCAATGGCCAAATGCTTGCAGATCTGACGAAGCTCTTCTTCTGACTTCCCAGTGATATCAACATCGGCATACTCTTGAATTGCTTGCGTCATGGTTATCCTTCTGAATGGTCTTTTGAAGTCAATCTCCTTGTCACCAAGGGTTACTTTTGTTGTTCCATGCAAGGCAATGGCTACCCTCTCAATCATCTCCTCGGTGAAGTCCATCATCCAGAAGTAGTCCTTATAGGCAACGTAAATTTCCAAAACGGTGAATTCTGGGTTGTGAGTTCTATCCATCCCCTCGTTACGAAAATCCTTCGAAAACTCATATACACCATCAAACCCACCGACTATCAACCTTTTGAGGTATAGTTCGTTGGCTATTCGGAGGTATAAGGGGATGTCAAGGGCATTGTGGTGAGTAATAAACGGACGTGCAGCAGCACCTCCTGGAATGGGCTGGAGAACAGGCGTTTCAACCTCAAGGTAGCCCTTTGAGTTGAAGAATTCCCTCATGGTGCTATAGATTTTGCTTCTTTTAATAAAGATATCCCTTACTTGTGGGTTGACAACAAGATCAACATACCTCTGGCGGTAACGTTGTTCAGGGTCGGTAAATGCATCAAAAACCTGCCCATCCTTCTCCTTCACAATGGGTAAAGGGCGAATAGATTTTGCCAGTATTTTTAGCTCATGGGTGTGAATCGATTTCTCGCCCATTTGTGTCACGAAAAGGTTCCCTTTTATTCCAACAATGTCGCCAATGTCGAGAAGCTTTTTGAATACTGTATTGTATAGCGTTTTATCCTCATCTGGGCAAACGTCGTCTCTCCGGATGTAAACCTGAATTCTACCCTTTTCGTCCTGAATCTCGAAAAATGAGGCATTACCCATTATTCGGCGGGTCATTATTCGCCCCGCAATGCTCACGATAATGCCCTGGTCACTTAATGTTTCGAAGTTTTCCAGTATTTCGCTGGTAGAATGTGATACAGTATATGCTTCGGCGGGGTAGGGGTCAATCCCAAGTTGCTTTAGCTCAGCAAGCGATGCCCTACGAAGTTGTTCTTGTTCGCTCAGTTCAAACATTGTTTTTCAATTTATTTGGGTGCAAATGTAGAAAAAAATGGGTTACTGGCTATGATTTCTATTCTACATTCACTTTTGATTGCTCAATTATCATACGGTAATAGGTTTTTCTTTTGGAGCCAACAACAATCGACTCATTCCATTTTTCTGCCTCCAGATAGTTGCCCTCGTTGATATACAAGGCAGTAAGATTTAGACGAGGTTCAGGGAATCGAGGGTTTATCCTTGCCGCTTCCTTGTAAAGAATCTTTGCAGAATCAACCATCCCATTCATAACCAGGCTGCTAGCATAATCGTTGAGAACATGATGATTGAAAGGATGGTCTTTAAAAGCCTGCCTAAAATCATCGAGTGCTTTCTGATATTTTTCAGTACTTGCGTAGGCATTCCCTCTGTACCAGCTAATTGGAATAGATGTTGGATCAATAGTATAGCAAAACGATAAGGCTTTGCTACCATTGGAAATAACCATACTATAGCTCTTGTTTGCACGCGCCGAATATAAACGTTTCGTGTAGCATTCTCCTCTGAAGTTCAGGGAGGTACATATAATTATCATTCCAAATAATGCTGCAAAAAGAAGCAGTACACCTCGCTTTATGCGAAAAACCCTTCCATTAATTGCAGAAATATTTTCGTTTTCAAACAATGCTAACGATATGGCTAGCATCAAGTAAAACAAAATATTATGCTCAATTCTTTCCCTAGGGAAATCGAAAAACGCTATACAGAGAAAGCCAATCAAGCCGGCAAAAAGGATGCGGTAATCCCTTATTTCACTAACTATCAATTGCCAAAAAAGAAGAGCCAACACACACAGAATTAATGAAAAATATATGTTTAACCCAAGAATTCCGTATTCGGTCAGAATCCATAGAAAATCGTTGTGGGGCCGTTGAAATGTAACATCCAATGAAAGGACTCTATAAATGTCAGGCAACGATTTGCTAGGAAAGGCTATTTGCCAATTATTACCACCTACACCAAGTATTGGATTTTCCTTGGAAATTTCGAAGGTTTTATCCCAAATCAAGAATCGTTCAGTTAGAGTGCTTGTATCATAAATATTTTCAACACTTTCCGATTTTGGCATTTCTTTCAATAAAACGTCAACAATTTTTGGAAATGCATACAAAAAAAACACGTTAAGAACCAAAAGTGAAAACAGGATGAAACCAATGACATGCTTTCTCCCAAATTCATTGAGAATATGACGGGATTTATTTTTGGTAAGGTGAAGAATGATTAAAACCAATACCGATACGGTTACAGCAAGCCAAACAGTTCGGGTTTGAAGGATAATGATGATGATAAACTGTGCAATTGAGCTAACACCAAAAACCATTTTCCATTTTCCTTGTGTGTTGAAAAAACCTATCAATGAATAAATTAGACAAAGAAATACGAAGCTTGAGTACAAGTTCTTATGCCCACTTATAGCCGAAATATTGTATGTTGCTAACCTTGAGTAGCCAGGTAAATCGATGGCTTGGATGATTAAGGGTAGAAGCGATAGAAAAAAGAGAAACAAAATCACCTTTAAAAGTTTGATATATAAGGCTTTGTTTCTAGCATTAAGAACGTATCTAGCAATAGAAAAAAACGAAAAGAATAGCAGTGTTTTTGATGCTTCAATAATTGAAAGTGACTTGTTTTGTGCCCATGAAACTGACAACACCGAAAGAAGAGCATAAATCAGAAAAAGTAATGTAATTGCATCAATTTTTATCCTAAGTTCTTTATTGGCTAAAACTAGGTAAAGGAAAAATGAAAAGATAAAAATTGAAAGGAAAAATAGACGTGGTGTTAATGTAAAATCCAAAGCTGTGTTTGAAAAGGCAAAACAGCTAAGAAGTAATCCAATCAGAAAAAAATTTTCAGTTGAAAAATATTTCTTTTCTAAGCCAATCACTATTACTAATATTTATAAAATGAAGAAGCTGTCTAAAAAAAACATATCAAGTTGTAGCTTGTAACTTGCCATTGCTTTTTTTAGACAGCCCCACCAGTTTTCTACAAAAATGCAACTAGAAAATTACGAAATTGGTTTCCAAAACATGAGGGCACGATGAGTAGGGGCTTAAGATGATGTCATATACCCCTGTAGGTGTATTCCAAGGAATTTGGAATACCGCATCAAACCTTTTTGAGTTTACATAAATTCTGTTAACTGGGTATATAAAAGTTGGGGTTCCCTGAGTGAAGCTTAGCATAACGGCCGCTTGCAATTCAGGGCAGGTAGCAGAAGCTTGGGTGAAAGAAAGCTCATCGCCACCTGAAAACGATACGGTGAATGAATACCCACGTTGGGCTGAAAGCGGGACAACGCTAGCAGCAGCTAATGGCTTGTTTATCAAACTCTCATAATCGGCAGACATGGCAAACTCGGAGATGGCAGCAAGGTTCGATTTCTTTGAGAATAATGAGTATGGAACGCTTAGAAGCTGCGATACGCTGGTAATACTATAGTTGCTACCACCATTTAAATCAGTTTCAACCTTCAAAAAGAAAGGACTATTCGCCCAATCGATTAGTGAGAATACTCCTTCAACCACGTTTCCACCACCTATTTCAACAGAAACTAATCCATTTATGTTTGAAGTTGGGGTATGTGTCTCGATGTAAACAGCCGATCCGCTCGTACTTCCTTGAAGAATACTTACTTTCATCCCTACTTGGGTTTCCGACAGCAGTTTGTCGTCTGCATCGCGAATTACAGCCTGATAGCTAAGCCTATCTGGCGATTGAGCTAGTGATGAAAGGGTAGGAAGGAGAACAAGAGATACTACTAATGCTGAGATAATTCTGTAAATAAGTTTCATAGGTGTTAGTTTTTAATTATTTTAAAGGTTTTTACAATTTTTTTCTCATCGAATACTCTCAAAAAGTAGAGCCCCAATGAACGATTCTCAAACACTAATCGGGTTTGATTCTCCGAAATTTTTGATGTTTCTACCACCATGCCATTGACGTTAAGAATCTGGTAGTGAAGGTTTAATCCCTCAATGCTTTCAACCTGAAGGGTAAGGAAGTTGGATGTTGGGTTGGGATACGCACTAACAGTCAACGATATGCCAGGAATATCATCGATACCTGTAACATCAAAAATCTCGTAAGGCAGCTGAACTCCGTGCGATACCGTTCCAGTTGTCCCCGTGCTGGTTGTGTAAAGAATTTGACCGACGGAGAAACTCACCGACCCTGTGCTGCTAGAGGCATCTCCACCTGAAACCGTAATCGCTTCTTGCGACAAGGCATTTGCACAAAGTACTGCAAAAGCCAAAAAGGTAAAAAATCGTTTGTATTGCATGTTTGAAAAATTTCAATGATTAATAATCACGTAAAATTAGTTGTTTTTAAAAAATAATTACAAACACAATGGATTTTTTATTAAATCGAAACAGATAGATACACTTAACGCACACAATAACAGGTTAATGTATTTTTATTGATGAGTTAAATATCTCCAAAACCTTGGCTTTATCTTGGAAAAAGGCTTTCTTTGAAAAA
>CAYZSD010000076.1:0-15130 GCA_964481075.1 uncultured Rikenellaceae bacterium
TGAACCATTTAATTCTGTATTTCTTTTAGACAGTGTAAACATTGAAATCATTCAGGATACAATCAATAAATTAACTCTTAGTGGGCCTAAGAACCTTCTGGCAAAAATTACTACCGATACTTATCTAGGTACGCTTGGAATTATTGACCAAAATACCTTTAATTGGGTTCGTGGCTACGACCACAAAATTACAGCAACCATTCATGTAACAAGGCTCACAAAAATTTACTATGAGGGTATAGGAGACATCAAAACCATAAACACACTCAAAACAGATTCGCTGACCCTAACATCAAAGCAAGGTTCAGGTGATGTAAACCTATCTTTAGAGGTTGGCTATGTTTACTGCTACTTCGATCAGAGTATTTCGGACGTTACCCTAAAAGGCACAGCATCAATGGTTCATGTTCAGATTAACGGTAAGGGTTTTATTAGAAGTCACGAGTTGATAACACCTTGGTGTAGAGCTTTTAATCAAGGTTCTGGAGATATTTATGCCTATTCTTCCGATTTCCTCCATGGAATGATTGAAGACTCTGGCAATATTTTTTACACAGGCCGTCCAACAAACGTACATTTCGATTACTTAGGGCGTGGAAGCGGGTATTTCTTCGAATTTTAGCTGTTTATAGGTTCTTCTGGCTTCTGCTTTTGAACTTTTCCAAAGCCTGCCTTCCTTGGGAAAAAATTAAGCTTAAACCTTGTCTTTCTGATTAGGAAATAAGCAACTCCAAGGGAAAGGAGTATTGCAGATATTCCAAATACTTCATTTGCACTACTTTCAGAAAAATCCCAAATAATTACTTTTCGGGCAACGGCAATAATTGCAACCAGAATAACAATTTCTACCTGGATAATCTCCTTTTTCAGGAACGCTTTAACCGTTTCAAGAAGCTCAATCCCAATAAGAATCACCAAAAAAATGCTGAAAAGTTCCATTAGGTTACTTGCTGAGAACTGGTCGCTGGGTTGTTGGACAATATTCTTTAGTATGAAAAAGATGACATTGAAAGTTGCTAAAAGAAGGATTAGCGACATGATAAACAGCAAAAGAATAATGATAAATCGTTGAAGTATTCTTAGGTACTTGAACGTTGGTGTGTGTTCGCAATCGGGGTTAACAGACATGGCAATCAAATTATTCGTTTTTTTATACTTGCTAATATAATTAAAATTATGCAATTACACCAGAGCCAACCAACTCATCATTATTATACCAAGCTGCAAATTGCCCTGCTGTAATACCTCTTTGGTGCTCATCAAAAACGATAAACATGCCATTTTGTTCACGAACAAGGGTTGCTTTCTGAAGCGGCTGGCGATATCGGATACGGACTAGATAATCTCTTCTTTCACCAATTCCCATTGCCAGATCAGGACGAACCCAGTGAATATCAATTTCGGGAATAAATAACCCTTTCCTGTACAAACCCCTATGCTCTTGACCCTGCCCAACATACACGATATTCCTCTCAATATCAGTGGCTATCACAAATAGCGGTTCAGGTGTCCCGCCTACATTCAACCCTTTTCGCTGACCGATTGTGTAAAAATGCGCACCCTGATGCTTACCAACAACTTTGCCATCAGTTGGTTTGTATTGAATTGTGGATGCGATATCCTCCAGATTATCAATACTTTGATTCTTCTTGTAGTACTCAAAATCCTTTGGAATTTCGATAATGCTGCCACTCTTAGCCTCCAACTTCTGCTGGAGAAAAACTGGTAAATCAACCTTGCCCACAAAGCAGATTCCTTGGGAATCCTTACGTTGGGCAGTGGCCAAACCAAGTTCGGTGGCAATTCTACGGACCTCGGGTTTAGTAACATCGCCAATTGGGAACAGAGCCTTTTCAAGCTGTTGTTGGCTTAGCTGGCATAGGAAGTAGCTCTGATCCTTGTTCGGGTCAAGGCCTGCCAGCAGGCGATAAATCTTTTTTCCATCTTTCTCAATCACTTCCTTTCGGCAGTAATGGCCTGTGGCCACAAAATCGGCCTTAAGCTCAAGGGCCGCTTTCATGAATTCGTCGAACTTAATCTCCCTGTTACAGAGCACATCGGGGTTTGGGGTACGTCCACGGGAATACTCATTGAACATGTAATCGACCACCCGCTTGCGGTACTGCTCGCTGAGGTCAACCATCTCGAAGGGGATATTCAGCCTTCGGGCAACCATCTGGGCAAAGTCGTGATCCTCGTCAAAGGGACAGTCGCCCTTGAGCACGCCAGTGGTATCGTGCCAGTTCTTCATGAAAAGCCCCACCACATCGTAACCCTGCTGTTTCAGCACGTAAGCTGCAACACTCGAATCGACCCCACCCGAAAGACCAACAACAACGCGTTTCATGCGAAGAAGAGTTAAATTATAAACACGTGCAAAAATACAAAAATATCCGGAGGGGAATAAATTCCTTCCGCACGAATGGTTTAAAATGAGCTACTAATAATTTTAAATAGGAGAATAAAACAACCCAGAAATCAATTTTCAAATCTTTTTGTTACTTTCGGTAGTCTTTTTCCATGAATAATTACGAATTCCGTTTAGGTTTAAGCATGAAAAAAGTTCTGATCGTTGGTACAGGTTTGGGCGGTTTAACAACCGCAATGCGCTTGTCAACAAAAGGATATCAGGTTGAGATGGTTGAGAAGCATCATCAGGCGGGGGGGCGATTGAATCAGCTTAAAAAGGATGGTTTCACCTGGGATCTCGCCCCAACGTTCTTTTCCATGAGCTACGAGTTTGATGAATTTGCCAAGAGTTGCGGGACTAAACTACCCTTCGAACTCTTTGCGCTCGATCCACTTTACACTGTGCACTTTGCTGGAAGCAAAAAGAAATATACTATCTACAAGGATCTGGCTAAGTTAGCCATGGAATTCGCTGAGGTTGAGCCGAACTTTGAGGCCAAGATGAAATCGTACCTCGAAAAAACTGGCAAACTCTTCCATGATACCGAAAACAGGATAATCCGAAAGAATTTCAATAATCCTTTGGATTTTGCCACCGCACTCACCTCAGTGCCTTTTCGCCATGCCCCCCTAATGCTCAAGAGCATGTGGGGTGAGATGAATAGCCATTTCACATCGTATGAGGTGAAGGTTATCTTCTCGTTGGTGGCATTCTTCCTCGGTGCTACCCCCTTCGATACGCCTGCCGTGTACTCCATGCTCACCTACACTGAGCTGCTTCACGATGGTTATCATAACGTTAAGGGAGGTATGTACAAGATTGTTGAGGGGTTGCTACGCGAACTTTCAAGCAGAGGTGTGAGAATTACCTATAATACCGAAATAGTTGATTATTATAAAGATGGCGAAAGACTCGATTATCTAATCGATGCTGATGGAAAAGAGTGGCAGGCAGACCTTTATGTCGTGAATGCCGATGCAGCTTTCTTTAGAGGAAAAGTGCTAAAGAGAAAGTCTTTTACCGAAGAAAAACTGGATAGGATGAAGTGGACGCTTGCGCCTTTCACTATGTACCTTGGTGTAAATGAAAAAATTGATGGGTTGAAGGTTCACAACTATTTTCTTGGGCAGAACTTTGAGGAGTACAGCTCTAAGATCTTCAAAAACAGCATTAGCCTAGAAAAACCTTACTATTACGTTAATATTCCCAGCAAAGCCAACCCAGAATACGCCCCCGAGAATGGCGAAGCCATATTTGTCCTTTGTCCTGTGCCAGACCTTCGCTTCAAACCCAGCTGGGACGACAGTCAAGTGCTTGCAGATAATATCATCAAGGACCTTTCTCAGCGAATCGGATTTGAGCTGAAAAGCAAAATCGCTACAAGAACTATTCTAACACCTCTTCACTGGGAGAAGATGTTCAACCTCTACAGGGGAAGCGGTTTGGGCTTGGCTCATGACCTGAATCAGATTGGTTACTTTCGCCCCCACAATACCGACGAGAAATTTCGAAACCTGTTTTACGTAGGATCAAGCACCATACCTGGCACAGGTTTGCCCATGGCGGTAATCAGTTCGCGCCTCACAACTGAACAAATTCATAAGCGATATGGAACTTTACGATAGCACCTGCCTTGCTTGCAGCAAAGTGTTTACTAAGCGGTATTCCACCTCTTTCTCTAAAGCGGTATCGATGCTACATCCATCGCTTCGTGATGCAATATATGCTATCTACGGATTTGTAAGGGTGGCCGACGAGGTTGTCGATACTTTTCATGATCATCCAAAGCAAAAGATGCTTGACGATTTCCGCAGTCAAGTGTTCCAATCAATCGAAAACGGCATTAGCACAAACCCGATACTTCATAGCTTTCAACTTGTTGTAAACAGCTATAAAATACCTCATGATTTAATATCATCGTTCCTTGAAAGCATGGAGATGGATCTTCATAAGCATGAATTCACTGTAGCAGAATACCAAAAATACATATATGGAAGTGCTGAGGTGATTGGACTGATGTGCCTGAAAGTATTTTGTGAGGGTAACGAAGCTCTATACAATGAATTAACTCAACCCGCCAGAAAGCTTGGAGAGGCGTTTCAAAAAGTTAATTTTTTAAGAGATATTAGAGCCGATTTCAGTGAACGTGGTAGGGTATATTTCCCCGATGTTAACTTCTCAAAATTCTCAGAGGAGAATAAGAGGCAGATTGAACATGATATCTTCAACGATCTCCAAAACTCCTTAGTTGGTATAAAAAAACTACCCCCGAAAGCAAAACTCGGTGTGCTAGTTGCTTATTTGTATTACAATTCACTTTTGCATAAGATAAAAAATAATGCTGCTGATAAAATTATTGGAAATCGTATAAGAGTTCATGATTTTAACAAATTTCTAATAGTTATTAGAGCAAAAGTGTCATTAGCAATTGGGCTAATATAGGTTTTTCGATTAAATAATTTAAGGTACAACCTTTTAACATCATGTATTTAAGGTGAATAGGAGATTATATGCTTCCATTTATATTAGATTATTTACACATTTTTTCTATTCAAATCATTTAGTAAAAGAAAATAGTTTATTTTAGTTTGCTAATAAAATTATGATTTTCTTTATTTTCTTCGATGAAGAAATTTTCGCAATTTAAACGAAGGACATGTATAGCCACCATTTTGGTTGCTAAATTTGTAATATTTACTCTTTTTACTGGTAATGCTTATTCGCAATCTAAGGAGTCGAGGGTTAAGGCTGCTCTTATTTACAATTTTATTCAATTTATTGAGTGGGAAAATGAAAAGCAGCTCACAACCTTCAACATAGGGTTGCTGTCATCCGACACTACTGTTTATGCTGAACTTAATGCACTTTCGAAAAGATTAAAAGTAAGAAACAAGCCCATTAGCGTTATTTCTCTATCTGAAACAAGTAACATGCAGAATATTCAAGTACTGTATGTTGAGCAGCTGCATTGCCAAAAACTATCGGAAATTTACAGCCTGTTGACCGGAAGAAAGGTTTTACTTATCACAGAAAGGTGCACAAACAGGTTGTTCATAATGCTAAACATTCTTTACGATAGTCAAACCCAAACTCTTAGCTACGAGGTGAATCGGCAGAACATGGAGAATGAGGGTTTTAGGGTTAAACCCGAGATTCTTTTGCACGGTGGTTCGTTTATCGACATAAAGGAGTTATATATATCAACCTACAATCAGCTAAGGGAGGAAACTCGTAAGATTGCTGAATTTCAGGAAATGCTTGAGGCGATTAAGTTTGAGAAGGAACTTTTTGAAAAGCAGGCCGATAACCTAAACGAACAAATACTTGAACTGTCTGACAGCAAAATGGTTCTTGAGCATGAATTTAGTCTGTTAAACGACAACCTAAAGGTAAAAGATAGCATCCTGGAGATTCGTTCGAAAGAGTTAAGTAATAAGGTTAAGGAGAGCAGCTCACTACAAGCAAAAATTAGAAAGCAACTCGAGTTGTATAGTAGTAGTTCCGAGAGCCTTGCATCGCTTAACAAGGAGATAGAACTCAGAAATATTGAACTTGAAGAGAAGCAGAAAAGCATCGAATCCCAGAAGTTAATCCTTTCAGAAAAAGAAACAGTTATTGATGTACAAAAGAAACTCATTCGTTTAAGTATAGCTTTAGCCGTGTCGTTGGTCTTAGGGTTCTTCATGACATTCAGGGCTTATAGAGCTAATAGATTGTTAAATATTCGTCTTGAGAAACTTGTCGATGAACGTACTAAGGAACTTCAGTTGAGTTGGGAGCATTTCAAGAATCTTTTTGAGAGCTCACCCATCTCAATTAGTGATATGAATCTATCAAGGCTAAACCAATTTATTAACAATTTGGGTACAACTACTCCAGAAATTATCAAAATTATTAATGAGAACCCTTTGGTTGTTAAGCAGGCCTTACAGGAGATTCGGATTAATGATGTTAACACCGCAACCCTTCAGCTCTTTGGATACCCAAACAAAAAAGCGTTCATCGATAGCTACAAGAATACTTTCATTGATCAATCTTTAGATGATTTTAAGCAAACAATCCTTTCGATTATCAAGAAGCAAAGAACCTTCACTTATCAATCAGTTAGGCGTACACTAAACGGTGAAATAATTCACATTTTGGTGCGATGGGTCGCACTGCCTGGATTGGAAGAGGATTACTCCCGGGTTATTGTGTCGATGGCTGATATTACTGAACTTAAAAATCACCGCGATCACTTGGAGGAGATGGTTGAGGAAAGATCACAAAGAATAATACAGCTAAACAGGGAGCTAACCGAAACTGTTGAAGAACTTAAAAATACTGTTGAAGTATTACAGAAGACCCAGGAGCAGCTGGTAAGATCCGAGAAAATGGCATCACTTGGAATGCTTTCGGCAGGAATAGCCCATGAAATCAATAATCCAATTAACTTCATTAGTGTAAGTAATCAAGCACTTTCACCACTGCTAGAACAGCTATGGGATAAAGTTGCAATGCTCAATGAATTGGCTGAAAAGAACCAGCAAAAGAGTAGCTCTGACGTTATCGACATTGAAAATGAACTTGCTGAAATTCATTCATCAACCAAGTTTTTAATGGATAATATCAATACTGGGGTGAAACGTACTACTGAGATTATCAGCAGTTTAATGTCATACTCCCGAACGAATGAGATATCCTTCAGCCAATACGACATAAAGCAAGGTATAAAGGATGCTCTAGTAATCTTACATTCAAAGTACATCAATCGAATAGTTATTGTAGAACATTACGATTCAATTCCTTCCATTTGGTGTATTAATAGTTCAATTAACCAGTTAGTTATGAACCTGCTTGCCAACGCAATGGATGCAATAATTGAGAAAGGAACTATTAATCTAAAGTTGGCTTTCAATAGCGAGAAGAATGAGGTGGTTTTCTGTGTAAAAGACAATGGCGTTGGTATTTCCGAAAGTATGATGAGCAAAATTTTCGATCCGTTCTATACAACAAAGGATGTAGGGAAAGGTACCGGGTTAGGTTTATACATAACTTATGGAATTGTGCAACAGCACAAGGGGCAAATTGAGGTTAAATCGGAATTTGGAATTGGCTCAGAATTCTGTGTTTACTTACCAGTTGACCCTAGAAAAGTTTAGGCTTGGGGCTGTGAAGCTTGATGCTTTTCAAATGCAAGGTCAATTAGAGTTAACAAGTCATCCCTATTCCATGGCTTTGTTACGTACCTAAATACCAGCTCCTGATTAATTGCTTTAAGCATAGCTTCGGGCTCAATGTAAGCTGTAAGTAATATACAAACTTTTTCGGGACTTTTAGTCTTTATCCGTTCAATAAACTCAATTCCGTTCACCTCTGGCATCTTAAGATCTGAGATAATCACATCAACACTCTCGTTTTGCAATATCTCAAGTCCTAAAGCTGCTGAAAGGGCAGTTTTAACATCGAATACATCTTGAAAAGTTATCCTGAAGAGTTCAAGGTTTATCTTCTCGTCATCCACATATAAAATCTTTCTCTTAGTGGGTTTCATAGCTTTTATTAAGTGTAATACTGGTGCAAATATATTAACAATTCGTGTGATTTATAGTTTTATTCTATTTGATGCTTTACGTAAAACGGGATTTATTGATGATTAATATCCACTTTTTAATGATAAAAACACTTGAAGTTTGATGCATTATTTCCAATTTGTTGACAATTGGCAAGTTAGGTTTGTAATCCTTCAAAGACTAGTTACTAAAAACATATCGAAGGGATATATAAACTCGTCCACCAGAGAAACCGTATGAAGAGAATGGGGTATATGGAAAAATTTTTCCAGTAAAAGCATCTCCCTCAATAGTCTTCGACTTATCTGGATACCTATTGAGAATGTTACTTCCTCCAAAGTTAACCTCAAAATTATTACTAAAAGAGTATCTTAAATTTATATCAGCAATTGTTCCTTGTGATATTCGCTGATCGGTTTCTGGTTTTGATACTGAATGGACAACTGTTATAGGGCTAAAGTACAATCCGCTAATTGTCAGCGCATAGGATTTTGATTTTAGTTGAATCCTTGCGATAACCCTCCCTTCAGGGAGAGAAGTGGTAATTCTTGCTCTTTCTCCACGGTCGAAAAAAACATCGGTGTACTGCGTAATTTGCGAAGGAACATTAGGCTCACCATTAAGCCTGATAGTATTGTAATTAGCAGTTAATGCAGCACTAAAAGTGCGATTTTTTGATAGATTTGTTGCATACTTCACCGTAAAGTCAACGCCTTGAGTTATGGTATTCACGGCATTAGTGAAAAAACGTGCTCCCCCAACGCCATACGACTCGAAGAGTGTAGCAAAAGCAGGGGAGTTGGTAGCAGTAAAATTCCCAGAAAAGAAGATTCTACTATCAACAAAAACTTGATACCAATCGGCACTAATAGCAATTTTTTCTTTTGGTAAAAGGATGAAACCAGCAGTATAATGAAATGATTTCTCCGGTTTAAGACTCGATGCACCTAGTATCTTCGATATTGGATGTTCAACGTTGAATGTACCATTCTCATAAGGTACACCATCGATGAAGTTTGTAACAGTTGACGAATAGTACGATTGTGCTAAGGAAGGAGCCCTAAACCCTGAACTAGCAGAGCCTCTAAGGGCTAGAATTTTGAATGGTTCTACTCTAATGCTAAACTTACCATTAAATGCCGTCCCAAAATCGGAGTACTGTTCGGCTCTTGCTGCTAATCCAATGGTTAGCTTCGATACGATTTGATTTTCTGCATCCAAATAGAAGGCTGCGCTTTGTCGGTTCCTTTTTATCTCATTACCAGGTGAGAATCCTGGAAGAACTTGTGCTCCGGGAGTAGTTGATGCCCCTGCATTTGGCCCATCGAGTACCACTTCGCCACCATCTTTATAGGAGTTTTCATCGCCTTTGAGAACCTGGTAGGTTTCAGTTTTTAGCTCAGACCCTATGCTAAAAACAAGCGGACTCTTTGTTCCAATATCTATAGCTTTGCTAAAATCTAAGTTCGAAACCTTTTCGTCCAGTTGGAGTGTTCCGCAATAGAAAGAACTTGGACTTTTTATACCCATTGAGGTATTAAGGCTGTTATTTACGTAAAAATCCATTATATTCAGATTGAAGAGAATCGAAAAGTCAACATTCCAATCATTAATTATAGACTTTACCCCAATATCACCACTAAAACTATTAATTGTAGGGCAAATTAAGGGGAGAAAACCATCGGGGTAGATAGCTCTCACATTTCTTGAGTCCAAAGGCCTACGGAAATATCCAGCCGATTCACCAATCCTTTGGTTAAATATTAGTGATGTATAAAAGCTTGTATTGTCATCTAGCTGAATATTTCCAGTCCCTGTAAGGTTTAAGTTATTCGATGCTGCTGTTCCGTATCGATGATTTATTGGTTGTTTGTTCGTATTGCGAGAGTCTCCTTCAAAGTACTGCAAGCGTTCATCGGGACCAGCTCTATTGAAATATTCGTGTTCAAGAAAGTTTGCAAAGAGCTGAAACTGCCCCTTTTCGTATTTCCTTCCGAAGGAGGTCAATATCTCCTTTGCTTGTCCATCGCCCTGATAGGTGATAGCATGTGCTAAAGAAGCGCTGATAGAGGCATCTTCCTTCAGGATGATATTAATAATCCCAGCTATGGCATCGGAACCGTATTGAGCAGAGGCTCCTTCCTTCAGGATTTCAACTCTATCAACCGCATTTAATGGAATCATTCTAAGATCGATTGCAGCTGCCCCTTTGTTAATCCGGCTGTTCTCGAACAGCATGGCTGTTTGGTTTAATCTCTTACCATTGATAAGAATAAGCAGCTGGTCAGCAGAAAAACCCCTAAGAGAAAAAGGGAAAATGTGATCGGCTCCATCCATAAGGCTTGGTTGGAAGTATTGGCTGTAGGGAATGAGTCTATGCAAAGCCATCCCTAAATCATTTGAACCTGTGGATGTTAGTTCGTCCCCACTAATAACATCAACCGAAACCAACTTGGTGAACTGTGGTTGTGCTTCGCCTCTTGAACCTATTCCAACTTTTATCCCTAAAAGTTCACCAATCGAAAGAAGGTAAAGAGAATCGTTCTCCTGACCAATGCAAAAAAATGAACAAAAAACTAGTACTATTGTAAAAATGAGCCTCATGGAAGAAAAAAAGCATTAATATTTACTTAACAATATACAACGATATTTAATAGTAAGGCAAATTATCTTTTAATATTTTTGGTACAATTGTTGTTAGTTGAAAAACAATTAGTAACTTGTGCCTTGAAATTTAGAACAAACGATGAACAATACGAAGAACATACTTTACCTTGTTGGAGACATTTACTTGTCGGGTAATCCTAATTACTTCTACCAGCAGGTGGTGTACTTCCCAGCTCGAAGGTATTACAGAAAACCTACGCCTTACCTTACGTTAGCCGACATCTTTGTCGATCAAATCGATATTAAATTGGTTGAAGAGCAAGCCGAGGAGCAGCTTAACCAGTCAGCATCTTGCTTTTTCTTTAAGAACTAGATTTTGATAGCTACTGAAAGGTTGGTTGAGCGAAAGAGAGTACATCTTCTCCTGTTATTTCTTTGTCGCACAGTATAATTAACCTCTCAATTACATTCCTAAATTCTCGAATATTTCCAGTCCAAGCATTTTTTTGCAGGGTTGCAATTGCCTCCTCTGTAATGTTTTTTGGTGGCATTCCGTACTCATCGCAAATCAATTCGATAAAATGGCTTGCAAGAACCGGTATATCTTCAATTCTATCGGTAAGGCTAGGCACATGGATAATGATTACACTCAGCCTATGGTAAAGGTCTTCTCGAAAATTACCGTTTTCAATCTCTTTCTGTAGGTTTTTATTTGTTGCAGCAATTATTCTAACATTCACATTGATATCCTTATCGCTTCCCACACGAGTAATCTTGTTCTCCTGAAGTGCTCTAAGGACTTTAGCCTGAGCGCTTAAACTCATATCACCAATCTCGTCCATGAACAGGGTGCCTCCATCGGCCTGCTCGAATTTGCCTTTTCGCTGCTTAATGGCAGAGGTGAAAGCACCCTTTTCATGTCCAAAAAGTTCGCTCTCAATAAGTTCAGAAGGTATCGCTGCGCAATTAACCTCCACAAAAGGCATCTCTGATCTATTGCTTTTTTCATGTAGCCATCTGGCAACTAGTTCTTTCCCAGTACCATTGGCACCGGTTATTAAAACTCGTGCGTCGGTTGGCGCAACCCTATCTATGATTTCTTTTACTCGTTTAATAGCCACTGAGTTACCAACAATATCATAGGTTTTGTTAACCTTTTTTCTAAGAATTTTTGTTTCCTTTAGTAAGGTTGTTTTGTCGGTTGCATTCCTGATAGTAATTAGAATTCTATTAAGATCCAGTGGTTTCTCAATAAAATCGAATGCTCCCTTTTTAATGGCTTCAACGGCAGTATCGATATTCCCATGCCCAGAAATCATTATTACAGGTGTATCGCTCGAAGTTTCTACAAGTTTGTCGAGAACCTCAATGCCATCCATTTGGGGCATTTTTATATCGCAAAGCACAACATCGTAGCCTCCTTTCTGGAAAAGTTCAATACCAACTACACCATCCTCAGCAATGTCAACCTCATGACACTCATATTCAAGGATTTCCTTGAGGCTGTTACGAATTGCTCGCTCATCATCGATAACTAGAATTTTTGACATAATTGCTGCTTGACAGATTACTATTAATTGTGCCGCAAAGATATAAAAACTTGGGTTTAAGGTGTGGAAAATTGAATGATTAGCCTGTTTATTTGATACGATAATTTTTTCGAGTTTCAGAATCAAAGATGCAAGAATACACCTAAAGGGCTTTCAATAATCGAAGAAGGAATAACCTAGATGCTTTGATTTACACATAAAATACCCAATTTGGGGGAGTTCGACCACACGGGTAAGTGTTAGAAAGGTTACAAAACCAAATCTACTTAAAACAGCCAACAAAATAAGTCATCCATCCAGTAACATTCATTAGTTAAACCATAGAAGGGGTAACACTAAAGTAACATTAAAGTGATTATTTAGAAATACAACTTCCCTATCGACGAGGGGAAAAGATATCAAGGCATCACCCCCTCACCAGCATTGACTTTCTGAAAGTCTTATCATTTCGAGCGAAGCGAAAAATCTGTATTAATTAGTCGTTCAGTAGTGTTATTCTATAACAAAATAATCAGCGCTACAAGGGTTGATTTGACAAGGAATATAGCTAAAAACACACCTAATACGTTAAGCCAAAATGCCACAAGGGTATTGTATTACCATAACCATATTCAATGTCATCTTTCACAAGATAGGCATCTGTAATTTCTGCAATTTGTTTTTTACCCTTACTCTTACCTCCAACTTCAAATATTATGTCATTTACCTTAAAATCGCCACTATCCGACGAAAACACATTGAAATTATGGTGTAGCTGATTGAAAAAGAAAGTTTCCCGAATATTGCCAATATTTGCATTGTTGCCCGACAGCATTGATGCTATATTTGTGTTGTTTAAATATACTTTATTCACCTTGCCTAACCTTCTTACACCTTTTGTATCATTTTGCAATTGTAGTATTAAACCTGCTTTTTCTAAGTAGGAGAAATAATCGGACATTAAATTTCTCGAAACCCCTATTAAATCGGCTATTTTAGAATGATTCGGCTTAAAGGGTACACTCTCAGCAATAATCTGTAGTAAATGTTTAAGCTTATCGATAGTTGAAACTTTTAGCTCCAAATATTTCGGAATATCAATTTCTAAGACCGCATTTATTGCGCCTGTTAACCGTATTCGAAAATCATCCTCTTTGTGAAAGGGATAATAGCCTTCTTTCAAATATTTTTTAAAATGTAACAAAGGAGTTTGCAGATTTATGCTTACTTTATGCGATAGAATATCGTCGAGGCTGTATTTGTCAAAAGGTTTTCCGGTTTCGAAAACTAAATATTCTCTGAACGACATCCCTTTTAAATAGTAGGGAACAACACGCCTGCTTAAATCTCCAAAACCTTTATAAATATCCAGAATTGAGCTACCGCTAAGCACTACCTGCAGATCAGGAAAACTATCGTACATATTTTTAATTTCCTGCGACCAGTTTTTATACTTATGCACTTCGTCGATATACAAATAGCGCCCTCCATATTTATAAAAGTAACCTGCTAAATCGAATAGGGTGTGGCTTGAAAAGTAAATATTATCGGCTGATATATATAGGCTTTTCTCAAGTTTGTTATCAAACTTAATTTTTTGCAACATTAGCGTTGTTTTTCCCACCCCCCTTGAGCCTGTAATTGCAATAAGACGTGCATTCCAGCCAATATCTTCGAGCAGATACCGTTTAAAAATAAGGCTTGTTTTATCAATCAACTCGCGATAAATGACATTTAACTGTTCCATACCTGGTTCGTAATGTTTATGAAATGTAAAGGTACATTTTTTTCCCAACACACCATGCATAATTATATTTATTTGCACTATTCACTTATCTTTTTTTAGATAATGAATAATTTTCCCTTGCTACCTCCCAACCCCAAAAGAGAACCAAAGGGTGCATGCAGGATATTTCTCTCACACAACCCCAACGTTTGTTTATGCGGGTGCAACCCGCAAGGAAATATTCGACGGAGTTTGAACCTCGGCCGAACGGGGGGGAGTTCGACCACATGGGTAAGTGTTAGATAGGTTACAAAACCAAATCTACTTAAAACAGCCAACAAAATAAGTCATCCATCCAGTAACATTCATTAGTTAAACCATAGAAGGGGTAACACTAAAGTAACATTAATGTGATTATTTAGAAATACAACTTCCCTATCGACGAGGTGAAAAGATATTAAGGCATCATACTGTCTTACCAAGTAATTTTTATGATGATAATCATGTAATTGATTTAGCTTCGTTGCATCTTCGAGGTCTCGCTTCGCTCGAAATGACAGGCTGTTGCTCAGTGAGTGGTTAGGGGGTGATGGCGGCGAAGCCGCCATCACCCCCTAACCAGCATTGACTTCCTGAAAGTCTTATCATTTCGAGCGAAGCGAGAAATCTGTATTATTTAGCCAGTCAGTAGTGATAATGTATAGTACTATTATAATAAATTTGAAAAAGACAATTAGATGTATTCTGCTTACCATCATTCGTTTATAGGTAAAGCAAAGGTTAGCTAATTAATCCCCATAGTTTTTGAAAAGAATGTTTCCTTGAGGTGAAATGATAATATACCTAAATTTTGCTCGTCTTCTGAAGGTGTCGCTGCTATAGCCAATGATATTTATTTCTTCATTTGATAAGCTGAAAACACGCTCAACAAAGAAACTTTCGTTTGAGACAATAGGAGTATGCCTAATAAAATCACCGGAATGTGAGATTTCAATCATTACCAATCCTTGATGATCATTGTTTGGCCCGGCATTAACTCTAGCCCCTTGAATGTAATAGGTATTGAAGTTAAAAAAGTAGATGTATGAGCTATCTGTTCTAATGAAGTCGATTGGTTCTCCGGTAAGTTCAATGGGGACAACCCATTGCGTGTTGCCGATTGAGTCGATAGAGGACATGTAAAAAATCGTGTTTGTATTTATTGAGTCACCCATGTTTTTTTGAAAGGTAATGAGCGACAACTGATTAATTTCATCGTAGTGGAAAAAAACAGGTGAGGCTTCTATTTCAATACGTTTGCTAAACA
>CAYZSD010000077.1:0-15028 GCA_964481075.1 uncultured Rikenellaceae bacterium
TCTGTTTTTCAATATGCTGATAACGTTTAACTTAATAATTATTTTCGGATGAAATAGCTTATTCAAATGCAATGAATTCCAGCAACTTTAGCAACTTTAGCAACTTTAGCAACTTTAGACACTTAATATCTCAATAACTAAAACAATGGAAGAAAACAAAGAAAAAACTTACGCAATGCCTCGCATAGGCGAGAAGGCTCCTGAATTTAAGGCAGTAACCACTCAGGGCGAGATTAATTTCCCATCCGACTACAAGGGAAGTTGGGTAATACTTTTTAGCCATCCGGCTGATTTCACTCCTGTATGTACCTCAGAGTTTATGACCTTTGCACACATGGAACAGCGATTCAATGAGGCAAATACCAAGCTCGTTGGTCTCTCCGTTGATGGTATCTATAGTCACATCGCTTGGCTTCGGACAATTAAGGAGAAGATTGAATACAAAGGGATGAAGAACATCGAGGTGAAATTTCCTCTCATTGAGGATATTACCATGGAGGTAGCCAAGAAGTACGGCATGATGATGCCCGGTGAGAGCAATACCAAAGCCGTTCGTGCAGTTTTCATCATCGATCCGAATGGGATAATCCGCACAATTATATACTACCCATTGAGCCTTGGTAGAAATTTTGAGGAGCTATACCGTGCAGTGATTGCACTACAAACCGCCGATGCTTTCCAGATTGCCACTCCTGCCGACTGGCAGCCAGGTGATGATGTGATTATCTCTCCAGCAGGTTCATGTGGTGTTGCTCAGGAGCGTATGGACAGCAAAGAATTGGACTGCAAGGACTGGTTCTTCTGTACGAAGAAACTTGATAAGGAAAAGGTGCTAAGCACTATTTTAAAGAAATAGTTAAAGTTTTGGAATAGTATGAAGTGAGTGGTAAGATTCATAAACCACTCACTTTTTATTATTATACTCATCTACAAATCGTTTCACTAGTTCAATAATTTTTCAACATTGATATCATTGAAATTATTTTAATTCACACAAACTTTTACTAAAAGAACTATATTTGAAAGTTTTTTACCCTCAAAATCAATAATTCCTTAAACAGTTAGTGTTCAGGGTAATTGTTTAAGAAAAATTGAAAGCATAGCATTATTATATTTGTTTATTGTGGATACAGAATATTCAAAGTTCAAGCACTATTCAACCAAGTCGAAGCATAGTGGATATTTTTTCACTATTGATGAAGTATTACTTTCACAAAGAACCTCTGTCCAGCAGATAGATTACTTTCGAAACATTGATGTAGGGGTTGTATTGGCTCTTGATGGTCAGATTCAGATGACCGAGAGGGATGAATTCTTTTACCACGAGATGCTAGTGCATCCTGCAATGAACACGCATCCCAACCCCGAAAAGGTGTTAATAATTGGTGGAGGTCATTGTGGTACCCTCAACCAGGTGGTGAAACACGCTTGTGTCAAGGAAATTACTATGGTTGAGATAGATCAACTTGTTGTTGAGGGGGCAATTCAATTCCTACCAAACCTTGCATTGAGCCTCGATGATCCAAGGGTTGACCTTCGGTTTGAGGATGGATTTGCATACTTAGCATCGAGGGTTCGCGAATTCGATATAATAATTGTTGACAGCTCTGATCCAAGCACAATTACCAGCGATTCCTTTTCAGGTACTTTTTATGAAGCTGCTTCTAATGCCCTTGCAAAGGGAGGAGTTCTTGTTACCCAGGGCGAAGTTCCCTACCATCCGGATTATAATGAAGTACATCGAAAAATTTTAGATGACCTCAAAAAACATTTCCAATTTGTTCGTTTTGCATTTTTCCCAATGCCTTGCTATGCAACAGGATTATTTAGCTGTGTAATATCGACAAACTACCAGGATCCGAAACATATTCCAACTTCGAGTATCGAAAATAGAATTAAAGCAATTGAAACTCGCTTCTACACCCCATCAATTCATGTTTCATCTATGGAACTCCCAAATCAGATAAAACACCTTCTTCTTCATTAATCCTGTACGCTAACGTACACTCCTGTTCCCATTTCGTACACGATTGATTATATTGGTGATTGTTTATCTTTATGATATAGAGTTTCATGTGATTATTGGCACGAAATTCGCATAACCCAGAATAACTAAAAACAAAAAAGTCTTGCTTAATAATTTCATACTTATTGCCCTTCGGAATTTAATCCGCAACAAGGTGACCTCAATAATTAACAATATTGGATTGGGCATTGGGATTGGGGTATTTCTTCTAATTGCTCTATTTATCATGCAAGAGTATAAGGTGGACAAATTCATTGCCGACAAGGAACGGGTATATCGTGTTGAAATGGGCGATTGGGCTCTTCTCGGGCCTGGTTTTGCTGAAATGATGAAGGAGGTTAGCCCTGATATTGTAGAATCGATTTCGATTCAAGCCTACTTTCTTCATAGTGAAATGGCCAGGATTGACGATAGGCTGATGATGCTGAACGACTACATGCCAGTTAGTAAGAATTTAATAAGTTTTCTCGGTTTTAAGGTGATTGCTGGCGATAGCAAAAACCCACTAGATGATCCTTACTCAATAGTACTAACCCAAACAGAGGCTAAAAGGTTGTTCGGAAACACCAATCCAATTGGAAGGGTAATTACCATCTTCGATAAGTATAACTTTACAGTTACTGCCGTTATTGAGGATCCAACAAATTTCCATTTGTCATTCAATGCCCTGCTCCCCTTCGATGTGCTTGTAAATGTTAATGGATGGACCGATATATCGTCTATGCTATTAAGCAATATGAATAACCCTACGTATATAAAGCTATCATCAAATGATGCGCATGAAAAAGTTCTTTCCGAATTAGTTGCCTATCTTAAAAATCGTTTTGATTCTGACGAAATAATTGAAGTAAGGCTTAGACCCGTTTCCGACGTTTATTTTAAGGGTGCTATTCCTTTTGAGGGGAAAGTGAAGCATGGAAATCTAAGGTTTATTGGAGTAATGTCGATAGTAGGATTCCTTATACTTTTTTTGGCTTGTGTTAACTACATCAACCTAAGCACAGCTAAAGCAGCAACTAGGGCAAGGGAAATTGGAGTTAGAAAAGTTGTTGGAGGAAGTCGTGTCAGCATTGTCTTTCAGTTTCTAGGCGAATCTGTATTAACCGTTCTTCTTGCGCTGGTTATTGGAATTGCATTACTCGAACTTTCATCCCCTTTTTTTAGTACCCTAATTGAAAGATATTTAGATACTTCAATTCTCTTAACCCCTGAGGTAATTTTCATATTACTTTTTGGAGCAATTATATTAGGAGTTATTTCGGGTCTCTATCCAGCCTTCTACCTAAGCTCATATTCTCCAGTTGCAGTTTTAAAAGGGCAATTAACAAAAGGAACAAAAGGTAGTTTATTTCGAAAGGTGCTTATCGTCTTTCAGTTTACCGTATCGGCAGGGCTTATTGTTTCTACATTGATTATTTTTAGTCAGCTTAAGTACTTTACGTCTTACGATGTGGGATTTAATAAGGAGCAAATTATCAATATAAGGATTCCAAGAAAAACTTCCTATAGTTATAATGTTTTTAAAGAGAGGATGCTTCAAATACCATCTGTAGTTGGCATGTCAATCTCTAATTCGACAATGGGAAACATAAGATGGCAGGAGAGTTTTTACGACTCTGAAGGAAAAAATCACAATTACTCATATATACCAGTTGACCCCGATTTTATCGATTTGTTTGAACTGGAGATAATTGAAGGAAGGAACTTCGAATGGGACAGACCAGGAGATGTGCGGGAAACTATAATAATAAATGAAACCATGGCGCGCATGCTGGGGTACGAGAACCCAATAGGACAAAAACTTGGAGGTCAATACACCAATGCAACCGTAATTGGTATTATTAAAGATTTCAACTTTAACTCATTGCATAGTAGCATTGGTCCTCTTGGCCTTAACTATAGAGGATCGGCTTACAATACCTATAATATCAAGATTGAAACTAGCAGTATTGAGAGGACTCTTTTTCAAATCAAGGAATTATGGGATGAATACTCTGTGGAATCGCCGTTTGAGTTTTCCTTTCTTAATGAATCATTTGAGGAGAATTATAGGAGCGAGAAAAGGATGGGCATGATGTTTGGTTACTTCGCTTTCATCGCAATATTCATCGGTTGCATGGGGCTGTTTGGCTTGTCGGCGTATATCCTTCAGGCAAGGGTTAAGGAGATGGGCATCCGCAAGGTGCTGGGTGCATCAACTATGCGAATCATTGGAATCATGGGACGCGAGTTTGCTATGCTTGTTCTGGCTTCCAATGCAATTGCATGGCCAGTCGCCTACTTTGCCATGAGGTCATGGCTTGAGGAGTTCCCATATAGAGCCCCTCTAAGCGCTATTTACTTTTTAACAGCGTTGATTCTTAGCCTTGCCATAGCCTTCATTACCGTGTCGTACCACTCGTGGAAAACGGCAAGAGCGAACCCCGTAGATTCGTTGAAGTATGAGTAGTAGATAGAATAATGAACACAGAAGAATGAAGACTGAAGGTCCATGAGATTTATGAATTCGTAGTTAAAATACTAATATTTAGATCTGACAAGGACAGTAAATGTTAGAAAGTTTTTTTCAAATAAATTTAGTGTTCATATTTTCAATAAGAATCACTGATTTTCAAAACAAAGTGTTATGATAAAAAATTACCTAATCATTGCGTTACGTTCCTTAAGGCGCAATTTTGGTTTCTCTTTGATCAACACCATTGGTTTGGCTGTAGGCATGGCGGCAGCCATCTTAATACTCCTGTGGGTAGCTGATGAAGTGAGTTTCGATAGGTTCCATAAGAATCTTGATGAGATCTATCGGGTTTATGAACATCAAGCCTACTCCGGAACAGATGATCTTAGGGTTTACAATACTCCAGGCCCACTAGCCGATAAGCTAAGAGACGATTTCCCAAGCATCAAGAGGGTTGCCCGCTTAACACCCATTTGGCGAAGAGTGGTTGTGTCAATAGACAATGTCGATTCTCATCTAAACAATGGCTTCTTTGGCGATCAGGAGGCCTTGGATATTTTCACTTTCAACTTCATATACGGAAGTCCAGTAGAGGCTCTAACCGATCCAAACTCAATAATTCTTACCCAAGCTTCTTCCGAAACCCTTTTTGGCAACAAGAATCCTGTAGGACAATCAGTTACAATAAATAAAAATTTAACTTACATTGTTAAAGGTGTTATTGACAAGCCTAAGAATACGCACCTGTATTTTAACTTTATTGTACCCTTTCAGGGTAATGTTGAACGTTTCTGGCAGGGTGGGGGTGATTCATGGCAGAATAATAGCTTCTTCTTATACGTGCAGATAGATAAACAGGTTGACTACAAGGAGGTTGAAAAGCAGATTGCCAATGTTGTTGCAGAAAACGGGCAAGGGAATGTTACTCTTTACCTAGAACCTCTTCGTCGAAGTTATCTTTACAATATCTGGGGTTCAGGCTCTATAACTAATGTACGAATCTTTTCGGTGGTAGCATTGCTTGTTCTGCTTATTGCATGCATCAATTTCATGAATCTTACCACTGCCCGATCTGCCCAAAGGGCAAAGGAGGTAGGATTGCGTAAGGTATCCGGTGGAAATCGAGTCCAACTAATTGGCCAATTCTTAGGCGAGTCGGTACTGTTAACCCTTATTTCTTTGCTCATTGCTGTTGTTCTTGCATATTTATTCCTTCCCGCATTCAATGATATATCCGGGAAAACTATTTCTATTGGTTCGTTCTCACCAATTATTGTCTTCACAATCCTATTAGTAACATTTATTACTGGTGTGGTTTCTGGTAGTTATCCAGCTTTTTTTCTCTCGTCATTCAAGCCGATTAGTGTATTGAAGGGCAAGTTCGGTGGGGGATCAAAATCATTCCGTACTGTTCTTGTAGTTTTCCAATTTACCCTTTCTGTAGGGTTGATTATTGCAACCATGATTGTGAATAACCAGCTCGAATTCATGGTGAATAAAAACCTAGGTTTTAGTAAGGATAATATTGTTGTAGTTGGTTTTAACGAGGGTGGGAGAATGAAGTATGATATCCTTAAGGAGGAATTAACTAAACTTACAGGTGTTGAAATGGTTACAATGGCTAGCGGTTTACCTCATCAGATTGGAAATAGTACGTCAGGCGTTTCGTGGGAGGGTAAGGATCCAAATGAGAGTGCGCTTTTTAGCAATATCATTGTTTATTACGATTTCCTTGAAGTTTTTGGAATGGATTTGATTGAGGGTAGATCCTGGGATAGCAGATTGGCTTCCGATACTATGGCTTTAATTGTCAACGAGGAGGCCGTCAGGGTTATGTCACTTGAAAATCCTATAGGGCAAGTCATCAATCTTTGGGGGTATAATGTTGAGATAATTGGGGTTGTGAAGAACTTTAATTTTCAAAACTTAAAGCAAAACATTGAGCCATTACTAATGTTTATTGCTATGCCCTGGCAGAGTAATGTATGTATTCGGATGAAACCTGAGGCGATTGCCAATACCATGAAGGATATAGAGGAGGTTTGGGGTAGGATATATCCCGGGGAACTATTTAAGTACAGTTTTTTTGATCAGGAGTTCGATAATATGTATCGTTCCGAGATGCGGATGATGAAGCTCTTCTCTTACTTCAGCTTTCTGGCAACTCTTATATCATGCCTTGGCTTGTTTGGGCTAGCTACCTTTATGGTTGAGCAGAAGTTCAAAGAGATTGCCATTCGAAAAACCTTAGGCGCATCAGAGGTTGCAATTGTTGGTTTCATGGTTTGGGAATTCTTAAAGTGGGTACTACTAGCCAACATATTAGCCTGGTTAATAGCGTATTATGCAATGGAACTTTGGCTAAGAGGGTACGCCTTTAGGGTTTCGATTAAACCCGATGTTTTCCTCTATGCTGGAATACTAAGTGTGGTTATAGCCGTTCTAACGGTTAGTTATCAGGCGTTTAGGGCATCACGAATCAACCCTGTAGAGGCTTTAAAGTATGAGTAATCATTACTACTATTTTTATAATCTAAAAAACAGTATAAGGTCGGTTAAATGCTTGGATTTTGCCGTTAACTCCTCAGCATTTGAAGCAAGTTCTTCAGCAGCAGCAGCATTCTGCTGGGTGATGCTATTAAGTTGCTGAACCGATTCGTTAACCTGCATCGATCCAGTTTTCTGCTCAAGACTTGCTGCTGTTATTTCTTGGATTAGGGAAGATGTCTTTTTTATTTCAGGAAGATTCTTATTCATTAGTTCCCTTGCTTTCTCGGAGACCAAAGCCCCTCTCTTGGAAACAGAAATAATGTCGTTAGCGGCCATACTACTCCTCTCGGCTAATCTACGTACTTCGGCTGCTACCACAGCAAATCCCTTCCCTTGGTCGCCAGCACGTGCTGCCTCTACAGCAGCATTTAGGGCTAACAAGTTGGTTTGGAATGCGATATCGTTTATTATTGAAATCTTCTCGGCAATCTCCTTCATGGAGTCAAGCGCAATATTTGTCGACTTGTTTCCTTCCTCAAGGCTATTGCTGGTTGAAACTGCAATAACCTCGGTTTGCTTCGAATTTTCAGCATTCTGCTGAATACTCGATACTATCTGTTCCATTGTGGCCGAAATCTCTTCGAGCGATGAAGCCTGCTCGTTAACAGCTTCTGAAAGCATCAGTGAACTTGAACTAAGCTGCTCACCGGCATTCTCTATTTCCTCCGATGCCACAACAATACCCTCGATAACATCCTTTAGCTTCTCTCCCAGAATTCTAATACCTTTCGTAAGGCGTCCTAGCTCATCGTCGGTCTTTTCAAACTCACTGTTGACTTTTATGTTCAAATCGCCTTCCGACATTTTTTGAAGAATAGTAATCGTATTGTCAAGCGGTTTTCTCACTTTCTTATTTACCAAGTAAACACAAAAGATAGCAAAACCTGCACCCAAAGTAAAGCTATAGTAAACTGGAAAACCATGAGGAAAAGTGTACTTAAGATTAGTTGCAGTTATTGCAACTAATAGCGAGGTTAACCATAAAGCGCTCATATAGTAAAGAATAGAGCCCTTAAAGAAGTATCTTATTGATAATAAACCGATTGGGATTCCTAGCATTAAAGGAATAAGCGCCGATGCAAGTGCTTTTATCATAACCTGATTTTTTTTTGTTAAATATATGGCATATAAATATTTATTTCAAGTATTCTAAAGCTTTTTACAAGTTAAATTAATGTTAGCATATAAATAAATTTTAAGTTGTAAATTAGGATAATAATATGGTACAAAAAAAAGGACCGCAAATAAATGCAGTCCCTTGCTACTAACTAAAAAAAACAAACTTTTGTACCTTCTTATCTATTCGTATCCTCAATAATTCTTCTAACTGAACTTGCGCTTGATTCGTCAAGTTTCTTAGCATTCCATGTGAAGGTGAAAGGAGTGCAAGCACTGAACGAGTAGATGTTGCTCCAGAACCAGGTTCCTGCAATGGTGATTTCGAAGTCAATTGAACCACTGCCAATGGGTACATCGGTGTAGGTATGACTCTGTCCATTCGAAAGGTAAACCTCGCCTAAATATCCAACGCCGCCATAAACATAAACGTCGATAGTTCCACTATAGCCAGTATTGTTGTTAACAGTTACATCGGTTACCTCGAATATGCTGCACGCTTGGGTGCCAGTTGTAAAGGTTTCTTTTCCGCACTGCGCAAGGGTTTTGGTGCCAATCTCGATGAACTCCTCATTATCGAGCGAAGCCACTACCTTAAGTGTAGCGGGGGTCATGGTGTAGGTTGCGCTGCTGCCAGCCTCAATCTTCTTAATCTCGTTGGTTGAGCTGCCTGAGCGAACGTCGAACCAAAGGGCTCTTTCGGTCTTGTTCTCAACGGTGATCTCACCGGTGTTATCCTTCTCACACTGCTCCTTGCAGGAGGTGAACGATGCAGCTACTGCTACTGCAAAAAATACTACAAATAGTTTTCTCATCTTTTTTGTTTTTAAGTTATTAAAAGAGTTAATTAGAAATGGTTTTGAAACATTTGTTTTTGTGATTAATAAACCAATTTGTAATATTAGTTGCGACTTTTGAATAGTTTTGAAAAAGAAAATGGATAAAAAAATTAAAACGTTATTAATTTTATACGAATAAAAAAAAATGGGCTGAGGTTTTACCCAGCAGCCCATTCTTTTTGTTTGAAATAGCTCTATTTGACAACCTTTTGGTTTATCCTATTTCCATTTGAATCCTCAATAGTGATGATGTAGAAGCCATTACTTAGGTTTGAAACATCTAAGCTTGTTTTAGTTGTTCCATTGAATGTTCTTTCAAGCACCGTTTGACCATTCATATTACTAATTGAGATTTTTCTTACAGGGGTTTCACTATCAATTACAAGCTTATCGTTGAAAGGATTTGGATAAATGCTAACATTCGACATCAGGTTACCCTCAATGCTTGTTGGTAGGGTAGTGAATAATACCTCGTTACCATACTTTGTTCCATTGCTGTTGCTTGCGTAAGCACGAACGTAGTAATTGGTTTGTGGGTTTAGATTTGCCATAGTGCTCGTAAACTCACCAATACCCGAACCATCAGTTGTTAACCCATCATTTGATCCAAGTGTTGGTTCCGATGCGGTTCCCCACACAATTCCACGAGACGTAACAGCGAATCCGCTATCATCGGTAATGTTACCACCGCTAACTGCTAGGGTTGAGGAATAAACAGTAACCTCTATAGTTGATAGAACGGGAAGCCCATCTTCGGTTTGGAAAGATACTGAATTACCATAACCTGTTCCAGCCTCATTTACTGCATAAGCACGCACATAGTATAGAGTTTGAGGTGAAAGACCAGTTAATTGGCTTGTAAACGATCCAGTTCCGTCACCATCCTGTGTGTAACCTACATTATCTTCAAGAGTTGGGTTGAAGGTAGTACTCCAAACAACACCACGAGAAGTTACAGGTGAATCTCCCTCTTCAGTTATATTTCCACCCGAAACAGCCGAGATAGGTGTTATTGAAGTAACGGTCAGAGTTTGAATAACTGGAGTTGATACTTCTGGCTGGTAAACAACCTGGTCAACAAAACCACAGTCTAAACCCTGGCTAATTGAGCCATCCTTCACGTATTTCCATGTCAAAGTATGGGTACCTTCAGGAATATCGTACTGCATTTGCAGCCAATCAATATCACCAGATATCGCATCTTGAGTAACATCGTTAATATGGAATTCGAGCCTGTCGTAGATTTGTTCTGAAGATACTTTCCACCAGAACGAAAGGGTACCAGGTCCAGTTATGGTTGTGTAGATAATAGTGTATTCGTAATTACCAATTGCACCGCTTTGAGCAGCACTTACACCATCCTGAGAGATATCGGTTTGTGCAAACCAAACATTAAAGCCACTAGAATTAAATTCAAGGTTGCAATTGTCAAGTGCTTCACAGAGCGACTGATCACCAGATAATTTAATGTAGGCAAGGGTTGTTGCCGATGAGTTCGATTGGCATTCGTATTCGGTTATAAGAACACGTACCTGACCAGTATATGTTGCTGTCCATACAATCCTTGCGTCATCACCACAATAGTTGTCGTTATATGCTATAAACTGTTCATTCGAATCGTTGATTAATGTTATCTCCGAATCATAGGATGCGGATCCTCCATCGTTTTCACATAACGACCAGATATAGGTTTCACCAGCATCTACATTGAATAAGCTGTACTCTCCTGCATAGAGTTGTGTTTGGGTTTGCCACGCAATGGTTGGGGTTAACGTGTTCGATGGGTACTGAGTACCACCCGAACAACCTTCGGTTGGTGCACTACCTTCTATTCTATAGGCCAAAGTTGTACTTATTGCGTTGCTTTGACAGTTATACTGGGTTACTAATACACGAATTAATCCCGTAAAGTTGGCTTGCCATTCTATCCTTGCGATATTGCCACAATAATCATCATTATAGTCAATAATACTCAAGTCAGAGTTCCTGATTAAAGTTATTTCTGAGTCGTATGAACATGAGCCACCATCTGTGGAGCAGAGCGACCATATATAGGTTTTTCCGCTTTCTACGTTGAATAGACCATACTCACCTGCATACATTCCTGCTGAAGTTTTCCATTCATAATCAGGGGTCAATGTTGTGGTTGGATACTGAGTTCCACCCGAACAGCCATTCGTTGCTGTGGTTTCCATTACATACGCTAGAGTGGTGCTAATGCTATTGCTTTGACAGTTATACTGAGTAACAAGAACACGCACATTACCAGTAAACGTTGCTGTCCAAACAATCTTGGCATCATTTCCACAAGCATCATCACTATAGGTAATTATTGAACCATTGGTATGGTTGAGCAGTGTAAGCTGAGAGTCGTATGAAGCGTCGCCTCCATCGGTAGTACAAAGCGACCAGGTGTAAATATTTCCAGCAGTTACGCTATGTACACTATATTCTCCCGCATATATATTCGATTGGGTTTGCCAGGTAGTTGTTGGGTTTAGAATATTTGTTGGGTACTGAGTTCCACCTGTACAACCAGTTGAAGATGAAGTTTCCATAATGTACCTTAGAGTGGTATTTATGGAATTCGCTTGGCAGTTATATTCGTTGACAAGCACTCGCACTTGACCCGTAATATTTGCTGTCCAAACTATCTTGGCATCATCACCACAGTCATCATCGCTATAAGCAATAAGTGCTCCGTTAGAGTGGTTGCGCAGGGTTAACTGGGAGTCATAAGGGGCATTGGCTCCATCGGAGCTACATAGCGACCAAGTATAGGTGTTTCCAGATGTAACATTGTGAACGCTATATTCACCTGCATAGATTTGGGTTTGACTTTGCCACGAAGTGGTTGGGTTAAGAACGCTGGTTGGGTACTGGGTTCCTCCAGAACAACCTTCATTTGTGGTCGATTTTGGCTCACCTTCCTGTCCGAAAGAAAGAGCGAAAGTGATTAAAAGAAAGAAAGAAAGTAAAATAAATCTTTTCATAGCAATTTAATTTTTAGTTAGTAAAACAACTTGTTAAAAAATTATTCATTTACTTAGTTGCTTACCGATTGCTATTTTGAAAAGAAAAATCCACCCATTATTAATAAATGGATGGATTTAATATGAAAATCTTTACTATTTATAGAAAGTGAATCCGAATTACCTTATGGTTAGCACTTGATATTCGAGTTTTCGCTCGTCGGGGGTGATGCTGTAAACCCATGAAAATATATCCTCCGAGGAGGTAAGTTGCTCTTCCTCCCCTTTGTAGTTTAGGTATCTCACAGGTTTTTTTGTGAAAACGAAAAGAACTCGGTGTAGCTCGGGCCCTTTCTTATTGGTTTTCTCCAAAGTGTATTCCATCCATTGCTCAAATGGGAATGAGACTCTTTTATTCGGTTGAATTTCATTTATTTTTTCATGCATATTTGGGAACATCAATGAAGTATAGTTGTCCGTTATTCCAAAGATATGCAGATAGCATTGCTGTGTGGCTGTTACAGAGAATGTGAGCTTTTCACCATTCTCGTATATCCCTTTAATACCCTCAATTCGAACATTAAAGGTTGGGTCGGGGCGTGCATCGTACATTATTACAGTTGCATCGATAACAACTTCAACCACGAAGAGATTGGTAATGGGGTCAACCTTACGTTCTTGTTTCACAATATCAAATTTCTGCACAGCACCTTGAAGTTCCGACTGGATATCGGAGCTGAAGAATTCAGAGAAGTCGTTGTTTATTTCGCTTCTATAGAGGCTTTCGTATGACTGAAGGTGCTCGCTAACTCCAGCCTTTCGGAGTGCATCTACCTTAGCTTGATTTAGGGCTTCGCGTTTTGCCTCCTCGTAGCTTATTCGTCCAACAATTTCACCAGTGCCAGTTGCACCCTTAACTTCGATGATTTTTTGGGGAGTGGCATTGATTGTTAGTAAAACAAAAAGAATGCAGAGAACTGTTCTTGTAAAATTGGCAAGCTTTAACATGACCGTTTTATTATGGGTTAAAGAACTTTTTGCTGAATATACTATTTGATAATACCATACGAAGTTACAAAAAAAAACCGTTTCAGAACTCTGAAACGGTTTTTTTTGAAAAATATCAATTTTTTACTCAAACTTTTTGAAAACCTCTTTGATTCTATCCATGGCTTCGCGAAGCTGACCTTCTGAAATAACAAGGGGAGGAGCGAAGCGGATAATGTTTCCGTGGGTTGGTTTTGCTAGCACGCCATTTTCAGCCATAGCTACACAAACATCCCAAGCCGTTTTACCGGGTTGGTTACGAATAACAACTGCATTAAGTAAGCCTTTTCCGCGTACAAGTTCAATCATATCGCTCTTGATGCTACGGAATTCTTCACGGAATATTTTTCCTAAACGTTCTGCATTCTCTTCAAGCCGTTCTTCTTTGATAACTTCCAATGCAGCAATGGCTACTTTGCCAGCAATTGGGTTTCCACCAAAGGTCGAGCCATGCTGCCCAGGTTTAATGCAAAGCATGATACCGTCGTCGGCTAGAACTGCGGAAACTGGGAACACTCCGCCCGAAAGGGCTTTGCCAAGAATGAGAATGTCCGGGCGAACTCCCTCATGGTCGCAAGCTAGCATCTTACCAGTACGTGCAATACCTGTTTGTACCTCATCAGCAATGAATAGCACATTGTTTTTCTTACAAAGTTCTGATGCCTTCTTCAGATACCCTTCATCTGGCACAAAAACACCAGCTTCACCCTGAATGGGTTCAACTAGAAATCCAACAACGTTCTTGTCCTCAAGAGCCTTCTCTAGTGCAGGAATATCGTTGTAAGGAATCACAACAAAACCTGGGGTATAGGGGCCATATTCCGCTCTTGCATCTGGATCGGTACTCATGGAGATGATGGTGGTAGTACGTCCGTGGAAGTTGTTCTCGCATACAATGATCTTAGCCTCACCATCTTTAACACCTTTTTTCTGGTAGCCCCACTTGCGGCATAGCTTAATGGCAGTTTCGTCGCCTTCAGCACCAGTATTCATGGGTAATACCTTGTCGTAACCAAAGTATTTGGTAACGTACTCTTCGTATTCACCAAGGACGTTGTTGTAAAAAGCTCGGGATGTTAATGTGAGCTTGCGAGCCTGATCAACCATTGCGTCAACAATTTTTGGGTGACAATGTCCCTGGTTAACGGCTGAGTAGGCTGAAAGGAAATCGAAGTATTTTTTGCCTTCAACATCCCATACGTAAACTCCCTCGCCTCTTTCAAGTACAACGGGAAGTGGGTGGTAGTTGTGAGCACCGTACTTATCCTCACGATCCATGTAGTCTTTTGCTGTCATCATAGCTTTTCGATTTATTATTTATATTGATAAATAGATAGTTAATGAATGCTTTTATTCGTAGATTTCGTGCCACAATCATAAGGCATCTTTTTCGATTTTCAAATACTTTGTGCCTATAAACCTGTATGTTAAGCAACATATTGAACAAATTAAGGGTATTGTTGTTTATTTATTTAAACTTAAAACATAAACAGATGATTACGCAAATTAATAAAATACTACTTGGGAGAAGAAGTGCTTTGGCATTTGAACCCAAAGAGATTCCTGCTACTGATGTAAAGTTACTATTTGAAGCTGCTAGTTTGGCCCCATCGTCATATAATGAGCAACCCTGGCGTTTCTACCATGCAAGCCGAAGTAATACGAATGCTTTCAGTAAAATTCTTGATAGCTTAGCATCGGCAAATGCTGAATGGGCAAAGAATTCCTCACTACTTGTTGTCTCAGTTGCTAAAAGAAACCTTTCGGTTAATGGAAAAGAGAATGGATACGCCTTGCACGATACTGGGATGGCAACAGCCAACCTATTGGCACAAGCCGAATCAATGGGTTTAGGAACTCACATCATGGGTGGTTTTGATAGGGAAAAAGTTTCAAAAACTTTAGAAATACACGTGGATTTTACTGTTGTTGCTGTTATTGCAATTGGTTATCATGGAGATATAGCAAAACTTAGTGAGACAAACCAGCGACGAGCTAGTAGCCCTCGTGTAAGAAAACCATA
>CAYZSD010000078.1:0-7245 GCA_964481075.1 uncultured Rikenellaceae bacterium
ACCCAGGACCCCATCCTTAAAAGGGATGTGCTCTACCAGCTGAGCTACTGAATCGGTCCATTTTCTTGTGATTCAGCTGGGATTCGAACCCAGGACCCCATCCTTAAAAGGGATGTGCTCTACCAGCTGAGCTACTGAATCGATGGTCAATCACAAAAAAAAAGGACATTATTGTCCTAAAAAAACACACAACCGCTTAGTAATCAAATTACTACCCCACATTTTCCTTTGCCTTTAGCGTTGCAAAATTAACTTTTTTAATTATCATTCCAAAAAAAAAATCAGTTTTTTGCAACTTTTATTAAAAAAGCAATGAGGCTGTCTAAAAAGTCTATTGTTAAGGGGAAATTTGAAAATCAGATAAAAAAGACTTTTTAGACAGCCTCATTGCTCTTGTCCTCTTCAATATACTTAGAAATATCTTGTTACTTAACGAAAATAATGAAATCCCAGGGTTTTAGGGTCATTTTGCTTCCCGATGGCATTTCAACTTGCTCGCCTGAGAGAAGATTGGTGTATTTACCAACATACTCATCGCCTTCAAAATCAATTTTTTGTTCAAGCGATGAGAGATTGAAAACGCAGAAAACTTTATCGGATTCATTGGTACGAGTAAATGCAAAGATGTTAACGTCATTGCTTGTCTTCACCCTAAACATATCTGCACCTGAAGCTCCTGCCCGTAGAGCAGTATTCTTTTGTTTTAACCCAATGAGCTTCTTATAGAACTCGGTGTACTCTTCCGAAGGGGTCCAATCGATTTGATCTTTATCAAAGAATTTCAGCATTCTGTCGAATGCAACCTCTTGTCCGTTGTATAATAATGGTATTCCAGGAATCACAAATGAAAGAGCAGCGAAAGCTTTAGTCCCCTTTCCTAAACGAGTGAATTCTGTTCCTGCCCAACTATTCTCGTCGTGGTTGCTTGTGAAATGCATTTTAATGGTGTTCTTGGGATACTTAGCAATCTCTCTTTGGAAGTAGCTGTCGATATCTAGAACCGTATTCTTCCCTTTGGCGATATTATTCATTATATGGTGAAATTCCCATGCGTAATCGGCATCAAACGCATACTGTTGTAATTCAACTTCTTCTGCCTCTGCAAGCATAAAAACAGGTTTAATTTTGTCAAGTTCTTTCCTTGCTTTATTCCAAAAAGATGTTGGAACTAAGTTTGCCACATCGCAACGATAGCCATCAATATCAGCTTCTTCTACCCAAAATTTTAGTGAGCCAATCATGTATTCATGCAGGTCCTCATTTGAATAATCTAGTTGCACCACATCAGTCCAATCGTAAGGTGAAAGAAGTTTACCTGTTGAGTCCCGTTCGTACCAATGGGGATACTCCTCCACAAGGAAGTTATCGTGGGCAGTATGATTTGCAACCCAATCGAGTATGACCTTCATGCCAAGAGCATGAGCATTACTAACCAAACGTTTGAAGTCGTCCATTGTTCCAAACTCAGGGTTAACGGCTCTATAATCCTTCACGGAGTAATAACTCCCCAGTGACCCTTTGCGTTCAACCTCACCTATTGGGTGGATGGGCATCAACCATAAAATTCTTACTCCCAGTTCATTCAAACGTGGAAGATGCTCTTCAAAAGCAGCGAAAGTTCCCTCTGGAGTAAATTGGCGAATGTTAACCTCATAGAGGGTTGCATCGAGCGACCATTGAACATGCTCTATGGTAAAGGGTTTTACCTCATCAACCGGTGGTGTTTTGCATGCAGAAAAACTCAGAATAAATGCCAGCGTTAGAGCTATAGCCAAGTTCTGAAACCAGTAGGTTAGTCTATTTCTTTTCATTAGGTGAAGTTTTTGTTAGTGAAACATTATGTAAATATTTACAACAATAAGTAAATGTTATTTGATATTTATTGTAAACCAATTTTCTTGGTTTTCTCATTCGTTTGCGTTTTTTTCAAATCTTTTTGTTACAACAAAAAAATATTGGGCTGAAATATTTATACTTTTGCTTCTGATTTTTGTTCTGTTTAACAACATAGTTTTTGTTATGGGTAAAAATACATTTTTTTCAGTTCTCAATTTAATACTTTTCCAAAATCCCATATCATTTTTAAAGCAAACGAATGCAATTTTGACATTTGAATAACCCAAATTAATTATTATGAAAAGAGTTCTTGTTGCAACAGGAGGTGGCGATTGTCCTGGTTTAAATGCAGTTATACGTGCAATTGTTAAGCGAGCCAATCAGGAACGCGATTGGGAGGTCATTGGAAGCATCGAGTCGTTCAATGGGATTCTCAGAGAACCTACTGAAATTAGAGTGCTCGATGACCGTGCTGTGGCTGGTATTCATGTGCAGGGTGGAACAATTATTGGTTCTACCAATAAGGGAGGACCTTTTGCATGGCCAATAAAGAATAAGGATGGAGGTTGGGAGTACGTTGATAGAGCCGACGAGATGATTCGAAAGCTACAGTACCTTGGGGTTGACGCTGTGATTAGTATTGGAGGCGATGGCTCCCAAAAAATTTCACAGGCTCTTTTTGAAAGAGGGCTTAATATCATTGGAGTTCCCAAAACTATTGATAACGACCTTTCGGCTACCGATTTTACTTTCGGCTTTCAAACCGCCGTTCAAATTGCAACGGACGCTGTTGATAAGCTTGTAACCACTGCTGCTAGCCACAACAGGGTGCTAGTGCTTGAGGTGATGGGTAGATATGCAGGATGGATTGCTTTACACGCTGCAATTGGAGGTGGGGCTGAGGTATGCCTTATCCCTGAGATACCTTACGACCTTACAAAGGTGTTAGAGAGACTTAAGGCTAGGTATAGCAAAGGGAAGGGCAATGCAATTGTGGTTATTGCCGAAGGAGCCAAGCCAAAGGACGGTACTCTGGTTTATACACAAAGCAATGAAGTAGGTTATGCTAACCTTAGGCTAGGAGGAGTTGCTCACAAGCTAACCGATGATCTTAAAAGGGCTGGTTTTGAGGCTGATATGCGTGAAACAGTGCTTGGACATCTACAAAGAGGCGGTGTACCGATTGCTTATGACAGAATTCTTGCAACCCAGTTTGGGGTAAAGGCTTTCGAAATGGTGCTTGAACAGAAATACGGTGAAATGGTTGCATATAGACATCCAAATATTGTTACAGTTCCGTTAAGTGAGGCTGTTGATAGACCAAATTATGTTGATCCTTCGTGCGACCTTGTTAGAACTGCAAAAGGCATAGGAATTTCATTTGGCGATTAAGAAATTGCTTAAGGTACTAAATCTCGCCTAGGTAGCTTAGTTGGATAATTTGAGGTTTGAAGCACCAGAGTAGCAACAACTACTGCTGCTTGTTTCAGGTCACCAAGTTGAATGCGCTCAAAGGTATCCATATTGGTATGGTAGGTTCTACCATAGTCAATCCTATCCTGAATAAAAGCAAATCCTGGGATTCCGACATTGTTGAATAGCACATGGTCGGAGCTTCCAGGGTTTCTTATTGAGGTAATCCTTACTCCTAAATCGTCAAGGGGTTTAAAAAACTCCTCAACAATTGGCTTAAGGGCAATGTTGTTGTGTAGAAAAATGCCTCGTATTTTGCCAGTACCATAATCAAAATTGTAGTATGCAGAAATTCTGTCGAACTCAGCTTTTTGCGTATTGGTTTCAGGATCGAATAGGTTTTCTTTAGCCCAATTCTTTGAGCCTAAAAGGCCTTGTTCTTCGCCACCCCAAAGGGCAAGACGTATTGTGCGTTTGGGTTTAATACCCGATTGCTTTAGGATTCGGATAACCTCCATCATTACAATAACTCCCGATGCATTATCGTTTCCTCCGGTGGCTCCATGCCACGAATCGATATGGGCTCCTATCATCACAACCTCATCCTTTAACGATTTATCGGAGCCAGTAATTTCAGCAAAAATGTTGTAGCCCAAAGTGTTCTCCTTGATCAATGAATTTTTTACCTCCATTTCAATTTCTACAGGAATCATTCTATCAAGTAACCTAACCATTCGAGCATAATGTTCATGAGTCATATCGATGATGGGTATCCCTAGCGTATCAAGTAATCTTCCCAACCTATCTCCGACACTCATTACTGTTCCAAAAGAACCAGAATTCACCAGCACACCAGCAGCACCTTCATTTGTTGCAAAATCGATTAAATCAAAACTCGATAACATGCTATTGGTCCTGTTATTTACTTTTCTCATCGACATAAAAGGATCCGCATCGGGTCTAAACTCTGTAACTTGCCCATACTTACTGAGGTTTTCTTCCGTATGTCGATTGGCTAGTGGCTCGAAGCTAACTTCAAGTTCCTCAGTGTATGGAGTGATAATAACCTTCCCTTTTACAAGCCCTTCATAACGCGCTAGTTCCTCCTGGCTATTAGCTGTTATTAGGACCACCTGTAATTTTTCAAGCCCGTTGGTATTGCCTGTCCACGCCCGAGGAACAGCCACAAGTGGCTGATAGTAGGGACTTGTCATTGCAATGTAAAATTTTTCCATCTGCCATCCATTTCCAAACTCACCCCAGGTCTCCTTTCTGGTATTGGCTAAACCTAACGATTTAAGTGTTTGCAATGCCCATTCACACGCATTATGGTATCCAGAAGTGCCTGTTAACCTTGGGCCACATACGTCGGTAAGCTGCACAGCATACTCACGAATGTTGGAGTTGTCGAAGCCTTGGTCTCGGATTAGCTGAAAGTCCTTATACGCTTCAACCTGAGAGAAAGAAAAAATTGGTAATATGAGATAAAAAATTAGGGCAACATATATTGCACCAAAAGCATGTGTACGAAGTAAGATTCTCATTATTATTCAATTATTGTGTGTTATCAACAATTAAAACTACTTCTTTGACATTTTGAATTGAAAGTAGTTTAAGTACAAATATATCAATTCAATTTTGAATATATTTGCGAAATTTTTTCATGTATGAGTTCTATTTATACAATACTGCTTCTTATCCTTTCAAACACTTTTATGACTCTTGCCTGGTATGGACATCTAAAGTTTAAGGAGATGAGATGGTTCGAGGGTCTTGGTTTGTTTTCTATTATCCTGATTAGTTGGGGAATAGCCTTCTTTGAATACATCTTTCAGGTACCAGCCAATCGTATTGGCTTTAAGGGCTATGGTGGCCCTTTCTCTTTGGTGGAACTTAAGGTGATACAGGAGGTTATTACCCTAATAGTGTTTATGGTATTCACCTTGCTTGTTTTCAAAACAGAAACAATTAGAACCAATCATCTGATTGGATTCTGTTTTCTAGTACTCGCTGTGTATTTTATTTTTAAAAAGTAGGAGTAACTTAAGCTAAAACTTTAATCAAGTAATATCTAATTCGTATAGGTAAATCGCTTGGTTATCTTGCTATTACCATGCTGGAAGGTTACTAGGTATATGCCCTTCGAGAGCCTTTCGTTTGGGATACTTATCGATATCTCAGAGGCTGCATTTACTGTTGCTACATGCAAACGACTACCAATAAGATCAGATACAATAATAATGATTTGTTGTTCAGGTTTAAAGCCTGAAATTCGTGCCTTTAAGGTTTCGTTTGCATTGAGAGGATTTGGGAAAACTGTAGCATCAAAAGTTTTTTTAACTAGCTGGTCATCAGTAATGCTGTTATTGCTGAGCGAAATGCTTTGCGAGCTATAACCTCCACCTTGACCACCTGAATAAGATGCCTGAGCAATACTGTTCAGTGATGCAGCAGAAATGAAGAAAAATACTGCAAAAAGTTGAGAAAACATTTGAATTCTAGTGGTTTTCATATTTAATAATGTTTGTTCAAGTTAAAAATTTCATCTGGCACCCCTTCCTCCCACAGTACTCCTTCTGTTGTTGGGTTTTAGGTGGCTGTAAAATCTATCCGAAACGGCCAGGTCTCGCCAAGAACCCACTTCAGAGATTGTACTTTGCCAACCACCACCTTTTAGTAATACGCCAAAAGCTGTGTTTGGGTTACACCACGACGACTGATTTGCATTTCCTTCCTCATCAATTAGCCCATCACCGTAATTACCAACGAATTGGATTCCTTCGCTACTTAGCATTATGGCTTGTTCCCATACATTTCCGCTTATTTCCATAGCTCCGTAGAACGAAGCACCAGCCTCAAGCCGGTTTGTATTAGAACTTGATGCGAAACCTGTACGGAGTGCTCCTCTTAATCCCCAACCCTCTAAAGCAACAATATTGCCATGATTAGCAAGCCCACTTCCAGATGCTAGTGAATCGCTAACCGATTCATAGACAGTTCCATCGTTTATTGGATTATTTGCATTTGTTACCAATGCTGTACCCCATGCAAACTCCCCAGCAATGGGCTGGTTTGCCGCACCTCGACATATCTTCTCAAATTCCATCTCGGTCATTGGTCGCAAAGCGGCCCAATCGAGGTAGGCACATAAATCACCCCAGCTCAGAAAATTTGCAGCACGATGATGACCATCGTTGTCTTCGTTGAATATTCCATTTCTATCACCATCCATTCCGTATATAGCTGGTAGGGAGGAGGGCATTCCTGCTGAAACGATTATAATACCATTTCGATACAGGCTATCGGGTTGATTTGGGTTTACCATCACATTTTTACCAACGGTTGAAGAGGGTGAGAAAGCTGTACGTGCTTGTTGTTGGGTATATGTCAGAGTATTCAGAAAATCAACGTATTGCATTTGTGATATTTCGTACTTCATTACATAGAAGGATTCAAATCCTTTAGGGTAGTGGCTCGGTATGGAAGCGGGTAGGGGTTCTGGTGCGAACAATGTATTAGGATTAACAATGCTAAGTTCGGTGCTATTTATTGCATTTTCGGACGAGATAAGCTTTGGATTGCCATTATTATCAGCCAATGAGGATATTGAGACCCCATCGCCTAGGTAGAATTCCCCTTCGGGGATATGAACCATTTCAATTCCAAACAGCTTAATCTCAGTAAATCCACTTAAACCTACTGATACCCTAATCGAAACTTGAGCGGGTGGAATATTGTAGGTACCATAATTTGAAGAGTATATGAAAACCCCTTTGCCATCTTCCACAGCATCAATTGAAAGTAATGACGTTGCTGAGTGTTCATTGGAATTGGGGGAGAGGTTAACATGCGACCAAACCCCCGATGAATTCTTCCCCTTTACGAATAGCCAGATGGCATCGTAGCCGTGACCATCGCTTGTATAGTTCCAGCTATTCTCCCAGGAGATATCAAATGAAATGGTATTTCCGTCTATCGTCCCATTGGTAATAGAAA
>CAYZSD010000078.1:7345-14628 GCA_964481075.1 uncultured Rikenellaceae bacterium
CAACTCAATCAACATACTCATAGACAAAATCATCCATACAGAAGTATGCAGGAGTGTTCATGCCCCATTCGCCTATATCGCTTGATGAAAGGTAAAAAACCAGTTTCGAAACGTTTTCAAGCGTGGAAAGGTCAACATTAGTCCAGGTATCAATAATATAGCTACTATCTCCTCTCATATCGGCTAAGTATATATTGGAACTTCCAATGTTTTCGTTACTAGAATTGTAAGCATTAATTGTAAGCATAAACCAGTCTCCAGCTTCAAATTTCTTTGAGTAGGCATCACCATCGCGCATGGCGAGGAATGCATAGGTAGAATTTGTTACATACATACTTTTCAGGTTAACTGAACGGGAGAATGTTATACTAGCATCATCCCCCATTACATAGGCTAAAGCGTAGATGTTTTGAGGATTACTACCTCCAATGGTGTAAGCACTATACTGGTTGAGCCAACCTGCGGTTTCGATATCGGTGATATTTGAGTAGGCAAATCCGCTCCATATACCCCAATCGGCATTGTAATTATTGTTGAAAGAGGCTTTCTCAATGGTGAAACCACCTGAACCATCGGAACCGTTCCAGTACGATTCGGCAGCCAATCCAAGGTTCTGAAAGGAAATTGAATCCCTTAGATAGACTGTTTCTTCAACGAAAAGTGCAGTTAAGTTAAGATTCTTGGCAGGCATAATAAAAGTGAATTGGGCATCCTCTGATACCACACCATCCGAATCAAACCAGCGAGCGAAAAGGTAGCCCTGGTTTGGTGTTGCCTCCAAAAGAACATTTGTACCCGCAACAAAGGAGCCGGTACCTGTTACAGTTCCAGCATTTTCGGGCGAAATAGTAATTGTAATCGAATAGGTAACCTCTGGTTCATCCTTTTCGCACGATGTAATCAAAAACGCAACCAACGGAATGATTGCAAAGAGAGCAATGACAAAAACCTTTTTCATTAGTTTAAAGATTAAATGGTTAAACATTTGAACCTTCAAACCGTAAATCTGGGGATTAAGTAACCTCATGAAGATTGGTACCATAATCTTCAGCTTTTATTCCCGAAAGCTTACGAGTTGAAGTTTGTCCACAGGCAGGTCTTCTGGCTTACTCCCCGTTTGGACGGCCTTCCCGTCCGCCAGCGGCGGACAGTGGCAAGGATGCCAAGCGGTTAAAGGAGATTACAGCAGCGGGTACTGCTCCCGAATCGCACGGGATTCCCTTAGCCTTGAACGGAACAAAGATATTTAAAAAACTGGTTCTACTAGCAATTTTGTGGAAAATATAGTAATTAATGCAAAGTTAAATCTGTGGTTTGGGATTGAAGACAGAAGTCGGAAGGCCGAAGGCCGAAGTCGCAATCTGTCTACATCTATTTCAATTTTCAACTTCGGTCTTCGTGCTTCTGACCCTAAAACATTTCAACAAAAATTTCATTAGTACCGTTTTTTCATTCATCCGAATTTTTTATCTCTCATCTCCAACTTATAGCACTTCGTCAGGTTATATTTTTTCTTGGATTATCAGTAGAATAGTTTTGCTTTTGAAAACTATTAAAACATCAGTTGCTATGAGAACAGTTTTTATGATTATGATTAATTTCTTGCCAATTCTATTGTTTGGCCAGCAGCTAACCAGTACAATAAGGGGTAGTGTAATCGATGGATTCACCAATTCTCCTTTAGAAGGAGCAACCATTGTGCTGGTCGATAGCCTAAAACAGTATGGTACTATAACCGATGAGAATGGGAGTTTTTCTTTCAATGATATACCCGTTGGCAGGCAAACCGTTGCTGTAACATTCGTTGGTTACAAGATATGGGTTGCACAAAACCTAATTGTAACATCGGGTAAAGAGGTTGTACTCAATGTTCGCCTCGAAGAGGATGCTCAACTGCTCGATGAGGTTGTGGTGAAAGCGCAAAGAGCCAGTAATACCAAGAACAGTTACAGCTATGTTAGCGGTCGCACTTTTAGCGTTGAGGATACCGAAAGGTATAGCGGAACAAACGGCGACCCCGCTCGAATGGCTACGTACTTTGCTGGTGTTATGGCTGCCGGTGATACCCGTAACGATATTATAATAAGGGGCAATTCACCTCTGGGTTTGCTTTGGCGGATTGAAGGGGTTGATATTCCTAACCCCAGCCATTTTGCCTCGATGGGAACCAATGGCGGAGCCATGTCCATACTAAACAATAATCAGCTAGCTAATTCCGATTTCCTTTCGGGTGCTTTTCCTGCACAGTATGGGAATGCGCTATCGGGGGTATTCGATTTGCATTTGCGCAACGGCAATAGCCAAAAACGTGAAACCACAATCCAGATGGGTTCAGGTGGATTAGAGGCTGGATTTGAGGGATATTTCAGCAAAAAATCCGATGCTTCGTATCTAATAAACTATCGCTACTCATTTATTGAACTTTTTGATGTGCTTGGAATTGACCTAGAAATACCATCAGTGCCAAAATATCAGGATTTATCGTTCAAGGTAAACCTTCCATCACAGCAATTCGGTCGTCTCTCTCTTTGGGGATTGGGCGGGAAAAGCAGTATGAATATGCTTGCCGAAAACAATATCCTCAATGCAACCAAGAATATCAACACTTCTTTTGGCTCAGACATGGGTGCTGTGGGTATTTCTCACTCGCTAACCATGAACGAAAATTCGTTCCTAAAAACCAGCTTTGCAGCAACGGGTTTTACAACATCAATGGGTGTGGATTCGGTTCGTAGCAGTTCTGAAATCGTGCCTTTCTATGGAAATAAATACACCGAAGGTCGATTAGTTGCAACAACAGTCTTTAAACACAGGGTAAACGGCAGGTTGCGGTTTGAGGCAGGCGCAACATTCACTAATTCTACCATTAGCTTTAACGATTCGGCAAACGTTAATAATCAGTACATCTATTTAGCAAGGAATAGTGGAAACTACTCGCTTATCCAAGGCTTTAGTCAATTCGAGTACAAAATCAGTCAGAATGTAAAACTATCAACTGGTTTATTTACGCAATTATTAACTCTTAACAACTCTAAATCATTAGAACCCAGACTGGCGTTGAATTGGCAGGTTAACCCCAAATCATCAATTTACATTGGGCAGGGCTTACACTCTCAGGTTCTGCAGGGTAATATTTATTTCCATAAAACATTAGTTGATACAGTTAATCATGTTTACCTTGAAACAAACAGAAACCTCGATTTTACAAAGAGTTATCATTCTGTTATTGGGTTTAAGCACAACCTAAGCCAATCGACTTGGTTAAAAGCCGAGGCGTACTATCAGCATCTATACAATGTTCCTGTTGAAAATAGGCCTACGGCATACTCAGTGCTAAATTTTGGTGCCGATTATCATTCGGTTGTTGAAGATAGCTTAATAAACAAAGGGTTAGGTCGTAATATAGGCGTTGAGTTTACCCTAGAAAGGTTATACACCAAAGGTTTTTACTACCTAGCTACGCTTTCGCTTTACGAGTCGAAGTATAGGGGAAGCGACAACGTTTGGCGTAACACAATGTTTAACGGTAACTATATTTTTAACCTATTGGGTGGGTACGAATTCAAGTTACCCAAGAATGAATCGCTGGCTATTAATGCCAATTTGGTATGGGCTGGTGGGCTTCGTTACATTCCCATTGATTTGGACCAGTCGAGGGTTGAGGGTAAAACCGTTCTCAATGCTTCTAATCCTTATGTCGATAAGAATAGAGATTTCTTCAAGATGAATATCAAGCTAATTTACAGGATAAATCGCTCAAGGTATAGCTACGAAACGGGCTTTGGAATAAACAACATATCCAACAGAAAAAATATTATGATGCAAAGCTACAATCACGAAACGGGCTTAATAGTAAAGGATTATCAGCTTGGTTTGATGCCCGAAGGGCTATTTAGGATTTATTTTTAAAAATGTTGTAGATTTGAAAACGTTTTAAACCGTTAGAAGAAATGAAAAATCAGGTTAAATTTAGATTGTTCTATATCCCTTGGTGGACAATTCCTTTGCAAATTTGCTGCGGGTTTGCTTTTATGTACTTTTTCGAGCCCGAAATGCTGAGTACAATCAAAGGAATAATCCTTACCATGTTTTACACACTGCTGATGGGTATTCCTGTGATGAAGGGTTATGAGTACATCGATTACCGCATGGAGATTGAATTTCCGTGGTTAAAGGCGCCTGTTAAGCGCATGGTTTATACAATGCTTTTTCAGTCGTCGTTTTTAAGTTTCCTACTTATAGCCTTTATTGTTGTAATGTTCGGACTTCAAAATAACTTCGAGTGGACTTTAATGCTTACCATCTTCTGGAAGGCAGCAATAGCGGGCATTGGGTTCTCTGTAGTAGCAACATTCTTTGCCAACTCAATGCAATTCTTTGTTAATTGGAAGGCTGCGGCTGTTAATGAGGAGGTTCTTAAGCGTGAAAAGCTAATGCTCGAGTACGAAATCCTTAAAGGACAGGTAAATCCACACTTTCTTTTTAATAGCTTTACGGCGTTAAGCTCATTGGTTTACAAGGATCAGGATAAGGCGGTTGAGTTTATAAACCAGCTTTCGAAGGTTTATCGTTACGTACTGGAGCAGAAGGATAAAGAAATTGTAAGCCTTGAAGAGGAACTGGCATTTTTGAACTCAGTGGTTTACCTCTATAGCATCAGGTTTGAGCAGAACCTAAAAGTAGATATTAGTATTGATTTTCAGAAGGATGAGATGATTGTTCCCATGTCGTTACAGATGCTTTTTGAGAATGCAGTTAAGCATAACGAGATATCCGATAAAGCCCCACTTAGGGTTGATATTTTCCGAGAAAACGATAGCGTTATTGTCCGCAATAACCTTCAGCTTCGCAGCACAAAGCCACCATCGAGCAGTATAGGATTATCGAATATTGGAAAACGTTACAATTTTTTAGTGAATAAGGATATTGAAGTCAAAAGTGATGAAAAAGAATTTCTTGTTAAAATACCAATCATAAGGCTTGCAGATTATGAAGGTACTGATAGTTGAGGATGAAGCATCGGCAAGGGATTTCCTCGTTAGGCAAATCCAGAAAGCTAACACTTTAGTGGAGATTGTTGCAATGGTCGATTCTGTTCAGTCTGCTGTGGAATGGTTCACCGCCTATCCACATCCCGATATTGCCTTCTTCGATATTCAATTATCCGATGGGTTAAGCTTCGAGATATTCGAAAAGGTTGAGGTTCTTTGCCCAGTAATATTTACCACTGCATACGAGGAGTATGCAATAAAGGCCTTCAAGGTGAACAGCATCGACTACCTGCTTAAGCCCATCGATGTTAAGGAATTAGCAAAAGCACTAGATAAGTATAAATCAATCTGGGGCACAGCTAAGGTTGAACAGCAAAACGAGCTTACCCTTAAGGTTTCGAAAATTGTTGACCTGCTTGCAAGGAAGCATAAGGAACGCTTCCTGGTAAATGTAGGGATTCACCTGAGAACTCTAGATGTTGTTGATATTTGCTGCTTCTTTAGCTTGGAGAAGTCAACTTTTATTGTTGACACTAATGGCAAACACTATGCAGTTGAGTATTCATTAGATAGATTGGAGAACCTGGTTAATCCAAATATTTTTTTTAGGGTTGACCGGAAGTATCTGGTTAACAGGAATTTCATTTATGATATAGTAGCGTATTCATCCAATCGGTTGAAGATTAAGCTACGTGGGTATTCCGACGAAGATGTTGTTGTTAGCCGCAAGAGGGTAGCCGATTTCAAGAAATGGCTGGAACTTTAACCAACTCTTATTCAATCGATAGAGAACTAATATGATTTGCGTAATGAAGCAGGTGCTTAGTTAACAATAAGCTTAATCGCTTTTGAATCGGATACAGTTATCACCCTAAGAATATAAAGTCCTTTGGGCAAACCACTTGGCCTTTCCCAAGTGAACTCGTTACTCCCTGGATATAGAACACCGTTAATTATGTCTGCTATCTGCTTTCCATTAATATCAAGCAGTTGAGCACTAAACTTCTCCTTTTTGTCGGTTATTACAGAAAGCTGTAATTCGGTACTAAATGGGTTGGGAGAAACGGTTATGCTCAGCTTCGATTGAGAAAAGTTTTCCATGTTCACACCTACAATAAACTGTTCTCGATTTATGTAAGATGTGCTATAGATTCTATACTCGCTAGGTCTCATTGAAAAGGTCTGGCTTGTTGTGGTGAAGCTATGCTCAGTTTGCGAGAGGTACTCGTACCACTTACCAGAGTTTGGAAAATCAACAGATATGTTTTGTTCGGTTACCCCGAAGTTACCCACAATAACCACATCCATGCTGCTATGTCTTAGAAAGATTTTTTTCTCTGCCCCTGATACTGAAAGGGTGAAGTCATCGGTTCTGAAGACAGGCAGCGACTTCCGGAGGGCAATAAGTTCTGCCCAGCAATAGTAAAGGTTACGCCGTTGCGAAACGTTGTAATAATCCCATCTAACGGGTTTTCGCCCAACCCTTCCATTGTAGTCGATGGAGTAGTCGTAGCCCAGCTCACCGAATTGCCAGATCATTTTTGGACCGGGAACAGTAAAAAAGAAAGCACCAACTAAATGCTGACGATCAAGGGCATACCTTAGCTTTTTGATATCATAATCGGCATTGGTGCTATTACCATAGGTGAGATTTTTGTACATTAGCCTTTCCTCATCATGGCTTTCCATGTAGCCTATTAGATGCGGAACGCTCCAATTCCTTTGCTTATACGATACCGACCCAAAATTTGAGCTAGATAACCAACCCATGCTAGCCTCGTTGTAGGTATGATTCATGTTTCCCCAGATAAGCATACCTTTTCCCTCATTACTCTTATACTCGGCAAGCTCCTTCTCCTCTGTATTATCGGTGAAATGTTCAAGGATAACGAAGGCGTTAGGGTTTACGCTCCAAATGAAGTCGGCATATCGCTTGAGAATGGCTATCCTTTGAGAATTGTAGTTCCACCCTTCGCCACCCGTCAGCACGTTGGTAAAGCCTTTTGTGAAGTCGAACCTAAAACCATCAACCTTAAATTCGGTGAGCCAAAATTCAGCTACCCTATCGATGAAGTCCTTTGTGTATTGACTGGTATGATCAAAGTCGTAGCCCCAGCAATAGGGTGGGTGAGGGCAGGTTTGATTGTACCAGGGGTTTGTTGCTGTTGGTTGCCCCCATTCACCTGCATTAGGGTTGAAGTACATTTGAACTAGAGGCGATTGACCAAAGCTGTGGTTTAAAACCATATCAATGATCACTGCCATACCCCTTTTATGGCATTCGTCGATAAA
>CAYZSD010000079.1:0-14610 GCA_964481075.1 uncultured Rikenellaceae bacterium
GATTTCCCAAGCTCATTCCACCAGTTTCATGGTCGGAAGTAACTACTATTAATGTTTCCTTGGGGTTTCTTTTATAAAATTCTACTGCAACAGCTATTGCATCTGAGAAAGAGATAATCTCAGCAATTGTAGCTGCTCCATCGTTATGGTGGCAAGCCCAATCAATCTTACCACCTTCAACCATAAGAAAAAAACCCTTGGGATTATCTAATACATTTATAGCCATAGCAGTTAAATCGGCTAAACTAACGTAGTTTTCATCCTTATCGATATGGTAATGCAAAGACTTGCCATCGGCAGGATTTGGGCAAGAATAGACTATTGTCTTATACTTTTCTTTGATGGAATCATCAACTACTGTGCTCTCGGTAAAAAAAACACCTTTTTCTTTGCCTACTTCAAATACATTTCCTTTAGGATGGTTACTTTTTCTGCCGCTGGGGTCAATAAAACCTCCACCTGCAAAAAATCGATAACCTGAATAAATAAGGTCATGGGCTATCTCATGGTACATGTCTCTGCTGGGTTGATGAGCATAGAAAGCCGCTGGTGTTGCATGGTCGATGCTAACGCTAGTAACAATCCCAACGGGAATCCCCTTACTATGTGCATGATAGGCAATACTAAAAATGGTGTCATTATGATTTGCACTCAGACCTATAGTGTTTATTGATGTTTTATGACCAGTTGCTAGGGCTGTTCCTGCTGCTGCTGAACCAGTTATATATCTTGTTGCAGAATAGGTTGTTGAAAAACCAGTAGCAGGGAAGTTGGAAAAACTTAGCTCACTATTCCCAATATTACCTTCCTTGGCAGCCAAAAAAGCTTGAGTTGCATTAACCTGTTGAATACCCAAACCATCACCTATGAAATAGAACACATACTTTGGAGTGTTTTTCTTTTCACTTAAAGTTGAGCAACCTGTATTAAAAGCAATAAGTAATACTAGTATTGAAAAGAGCCTAAATTTTGCCATAGTAATTCGGATTAAAGTTAATTCTTGGTTTGAAACATCAAAAATTAGTATTTGTTTTGATAATACCCCCTTATGTTTTTTAATCATTGATAAAAAAACTTGAAAAACCCTAAGAATCAAATATCAATTCTTAGGGTAAGATACAAATAAATGAAAGAAAATGGTTTAAACTAGATTAGAGAAAAATTAAAAACCATGGTCGAGGCTTCTAATAACGCCTGCTGTTTCAAGTGCTTTTCTAAGTTCTGCAACATTAACAGATACAACAACACCTATTTTATATTCTTTACCTATCCTCATAATGTCACCTGGGGCTATACTACCATCACCCGCTACGTTGATGAACTTTAAATAGTCACCGTTTGTTTTAAAAAAATCATTGAAAAAAGCTGCCTTCTCGGTCTCAACGTTTGGATCTCTTGCTAAAGCAACTTGTCCGGGAATACCTTGTTTCCCAGGGAAACCCTTAAGAATAATGCCATGAATGGCATTCTTTTTTGCCTGTTCAATGGCAATGGTAGGTTCTTTTGAGTATGACCAAACTTTTACAAGGTAAGTCCCCTGTGTACCTGTTTGAACCACCTCCAACTCATACCTGAAAGCTTTTGTATCCTCATCGGCTTTCTTGGTAGTTTTTGAAGTAGAAGAACATGAAGCCATAAAAATTGTAAGGCATATTAATGCTCCTAACGAAAGTTTGTTTTTCATTTGATGATTAATTTTGAGTTTAAACACAGAAAATATTATGGTTAACTAGCTATTATCTGATTTGGCGTATCAGAAGCCCAGGATAGTACTTTCCACTACCCTTGAACAAAGAGTACTCGATATCATGCCTAACTGGTTTTCCCTCCTCATCAACCTGAGCCTCTCCTGCCATATATCTGTTATCCCAAATCTGTTTATCAACAGTAATTACACCTTTTCTAACATACTTTGTTCTACCGTTCTCATCAACGGTTTGTTCTAACACTTCGTACTTATCACCTTTCTCAAGTCCTTCTTTTAAGCCAATTTTTGCTGCAAGTGGATTAACTGAATAAAGGGGTGATTTGGTCTTAAACACATCGTGAGCGCGTTGCAGCTTGGCAATAACAGCATCAAGCGCTTTAACCGTTGCAATTTTGATAAGTTCATCTTCTGATTTTGTGGTGAAAATAGTTGATTGTAGATCTGCCCAAGCCTTATCGTAGCCAACAAGGTCAAGTTGAAAAAGGCTTGTAGTATCAAAAGCATGCTTACGTTCCTCGGAGTAATAATTCTCATCTATCCAATAGTCGTTATAAAACACATTTGTAATAGAATCGTTCCATCTAAGTTTGTAAAGGTAGGTGTAAGTTTGAATAACATAACCTTTTGAAGCAACATCTGCAGCAACCTTTCCCACTTGGGCTATAAGCTGAGCTTGTCTTCCTCCATACTTTTCAACAAGGTCGAGCCCCCGTTTTGCAGCTCCCATTACTTCTTCCTTTGGAATATACTTATACCGTGAAACTACAACAAATGTATTTCCTATCAGTTCCTCGCCTGCATCAGCTAATAGAGACCTCCCCCTAACACTTTTACTTGCCACACTTGCTTTCATTTCGGTAGCATCATACATCCCTCTCTCAGCAATAAGTTCCATGTTGAATCGTCCTTCCTCATCTCTGTTATACCACTTGGCCACCAATTGTTGTGGAATTCTATTATCTCTGAAAAATTTTTGGATAATTGCAGGAAGATCTTTAGTATCGGTGGTATCAACAAGCCCACCTGATGCGTATGAAAGAGCCGATTTCCCCGCAGATTTTGCGAGGTTATCACCCGTAGAAAGTCTTTCTTCCTCTGAGAGCTGATAGTCTAAGGGGTTGAATGTTCTAATCGGAAGAGTATGATCGTTGAACTTGTCAGGTATCGGGGCTGACTCGAAACACTGCTTTATTGTATCTGCTTTTATTAGGCCCTTATCATCGAGCATAATTGTGTAAATAGAACTTCTACGGTAATCGGTACTCTGCATTTTCTTACTATCTGCACCAAAGTTTTGAGAGAAAGATAGGGTGTGTAATAAGCAGCCTAAAAGGATTATTAGTAATGATTTTGGGTTCATAGATTCAAACGTTTTGGTTACAATTGAATTTTCAGGATAATAGGGTTACAATGTTAACACTTTTTATTAAAAAAAAGTAGAAAAACAAAAAAAGTGATAAAAAAAAGGTCGAGTTTCCTCGACCTTTAAATCATAATAACATTTTGTTAATCGTGTACTACCGGTCTTTTTGCTGAATAGCTAACCTTGAGTGCACTTGCCTTTCTTAGTTCCTGTTTAACATCGGTAACAATACCCATTCTGGTTTCTTCGTCAACCTTCAAGGAGGTTGTGAGGTAAGCCCTGTCGGCCTCGCTAAGAGCATCCCTCTCGGAAGAGATGAAGTCGCGAATATCAACAAGGGTTTTGAATGAGTCATTAAGCTGAATCCTTGAATCGGTACCAAAAATACCTTGGTACTGTCTCGCTGGAGATCCGATGTAAATGTAGGAAACGAGCGATTTCTTTTCTAGTTTCACAACTTCCGATGCTTCAGGAAGCTTTATGCGAACAAAAAGTTCGGTTTCCCTAAGTGTAGTACTAACCATGAAGAAGAATAGTAACATGAACACAATATCGGGAAGTGATGCGGTTGAGATTCCCGGCATCTTATTCTTTCCCTTTCTCTCGAATTTTGCCATTATTTTTTCCCTCCTACACTTTTAGGTTCGGCTTCAGAGATACGCTGAGGATAGATCTTCTGGATTGCTTTCTGCTGATCTTCGGTTAACTCATTGTAAAGCTTTCCGAACTTGTTACGGGCGGTCTCATCTCGAAGTTCATTGTAGGCAGCAACCAATTCATTCTGAACAAGCATATACATCCGATACGAAGTGCCTCTATCGTTTTGCAATGAAATAACTCCCTTTGCTACATCAACTACACCAAAGAACTCCACATCAACAGGGCTTTTCTCTGGTAAGTTTGGATCATTTTTGGGGTTAGCGATAAACTCCTTTGTCTTTTCCCTAAGCATACTTACATCCATTGGTTGACCTCCGACTAGCAGCCTATCGCTCTTGTTTATGAGCACAGTTAGGATATTTCTTTGTTTCACATCTTGCTCTGTATCCTGTTTATCCTCTGGCATTGGGGGTAACATTCTTGCCAAGCCAGTGTCAACATTCATGGTTGTGGTTACAAGGAAAAAGATAAGCAGCAGAAAGGCTATGTCGGCCATGGAGCTCGCATTAATTTCTCCTAATTGTCTTGCCATGTGTTTTTGTTTTTAATATGTAAGTTACATGTAAAAAATGTAACCTACTATGTTATAGCCTAACGGTTAAATAAACTCCTTATACCAGTAAAGAGCAAAGAGACAACTGCTATGCCGAATAGGATATAAGTTGCAATAATTCCTGTATCGGCAAATTGAAGAACTGATGGATTGGTAAAATCGGGATGCATTACAGCAGCCACTATGGGTGTTGTGTCGGCCATTAGGTAGCCAGCAAAGAAAACAACACCAAGGACTGCAAGACCTGCAAGGGCTTTAATGGCATTCTTTGGGTAAACCGCAAAGAAAATCACTGGGAAAACTACGGCGAGCAATGCTGCAATAATAGTCAAGATGTAGGCCCAAAAGATGAAGAGCTCTTCGTTGACAGTATTAGTAAAGAACAGCACGGCAATCACCACTGAAATTCCCATTAGCACCCATGAAAAGGCCTTTACTACAGTATTCAGTAAGCTATTTGACATGGTGTTCTATTTTTTAAGGTTATATTTCAGAAGGATGTCGATTAATGAAATTGAAGCATCCTCCATTGTATTGACAAGCTTGTCGATTTTTGAAACAAGGTAGTTATAGAAAACTTGCAGGATGATTGCTACGATAAGACCAAAAACGGTTGTAATAAGAGCAACCTTGATACCTCCAGCAACGAGGGAAGGGGAAATATCACCAGCAGCTTCAATGGCATCGAAAGCACCAATCATACCGATTACTGTTCCCATGAACCCAAGCATTGGGGCTAAGGCTATGAAGAGAGCAATCCATGTTAAACCGCTTTCTAGCTGACCCATTTGAACAGATCCATAGGTAACTACCGATTTTTCGACAACATCAATTCCCTCTTCAGCACGGTCCAGCCCTTGGTAAAAAATACTTGCTACTGGTCCACGTGTATTGCGACAAACCTCTTTTGCTGCCTCAACTCCACCTTGCTTCATGGCTTCGTCAATCTTCTTAAGCAGTTTTTCGGTATTTGTTGTTGCTAGGTTTAGGTAAATAATCCTTTCGATAGCTAAGGCAAGACCAAGAATCAAGGCTAAAAGAACGATACCCATGAATTGTGGTCCTCCCTCAATGAACTTAATCTTAATTTGTTTGTGTACTGAAACCTCCTCCTCAACGGCAGCAGCAGGGGCGGTAGCAGGAGCCTCACTCTCCACAACCTCATCGGCTTCAACGATTGCTGAATCCTGACTTTCAGTTGTTTCGTTTTGTGCAATGATTGTAGTCGATGAGCCGAGCATCAACATACTAGCAATAGCAAATAACGCAAATAGTTTTTTCATGGTTAGAATTAGTTAAGTTGTTACAATTGGTTTTAAATTAATACAAAAATAGTTAGTTTTTCTAAAAATACAAGCGGAGAGAATGGGATTCGAACCCATGAAACCCTTTTGAGGTTTACACACTTTCCAGGCGTGCGCCTTCGACCACTCGGCCATCTCTCCCTAAAATTAAGGGTTTACAATAAACCCAAACAAGGGCGCAATGTAAAAAAAAAAAATGAAAAAAAATCATCACATTGATATTTCACCACTAATTGATTTTTCGAGACTAAGGCGTAAATCCTCATAGGGCAAATCTTTCCCAAGTAAAAACATCATCTTTGCTACTGCTGCTTCGAAGGTTATATCGCGTCCGTTAAGAACACCTGCTTTTTTCAAAAGAAGCCCATTGTCGTACTTATTCATATCAACGCTTCCGGCTTTACACTGGGTAACATTAAAAATAATCACACCTCTCTCTATTGCCTTTCGTATGCGCTTCAGAAACCAAAAGCTACTTGGAGCATTACCAGAGCCATAAGTCTCAAGGATTATTGCACGAACATTAGGGGAATCAAGTATTGCATCAACAGCCGATGGCAGAATACCTGGAAAGAGTTTTAGTACTGCAACGTTTGGGTCAAAATCGGTATGAACTTTAAGCTTCTCGCTATAGCTTGGATAATGTATAAAGGTATAGTTATACTTGATGTTTATTCCAGCCTGGGCCAACGGAGGGTAATTGTCGGACCGGAAAGCGTTAAAATGCTCGGCATTATGTTTCGATGTTCTGTTGCCTCGAAAAAGAAGATTCTCGAAGAAAATGGTTACCTCTGGCACCATTGGTTGTCCATTTGTAGATGCAGCCGCAATCTCGATAGCACTAATAAGGTTCTCCTTCCCATCGGTTCTGAGCATCCCAATAGGTAATTGGGAGCCTGTAAAAACAACTGGTTTGCTTAGATTTTCGAGCATAAAACTCAAGGCTGAGGCTGAATATGACATGGTATCGGTTCCATGTAGGACTACAAAACCATTGTACTTTTCGTAGTTATCACTTATTAGTTTGGCCAACTCCACCCAAAAATGGGGGGTAATATCCGACGAGTCAACTAACGGATTAAACGAATATGTATCAAGGGTAAAGCCAAATTTTCGTAATTCTGGCACCTCATTAAGAATTTGATCGAAGTTAAAAGGTGCAAGAGCTCCTGTCTCGGGATTCTGCTTCATCCCAATTGTGCCACCTGTATAAATAATAAGAATTGAGGTTGATTGCATATTAGCTGTTGAATGAAAAAATTGACTCTGCATTTCTTGTTGTGGTCATAGCTACCTCTTCGACTGTTACACCTTTTAATTCGGCCACTTTTGCTGCCACATAGGTAATATAAGCACTTTCATTAGGTTTCCCTCGCTTAGGTACAGGAGTAAGGTATGGAGAATCGGTTTCGAGGACAATATGTTCAAGTTTCATCCTCTCAACAACCTTATCGACCCCACCATTCTTATAGGTAACAACGCCACCAATGCCTAAAAAGAAACCTCCGTATCCTAGTATATGAAGATAGTTTTGGTAAGTTCCAGAAAAGCTATGGAATATACCTTTAAGTTCAGAGGTGTTTTCACTATCAAAAACCTCAAGAATAGGCTCGAAGGCATTACGAGTATGAATAACTACCGGTAACCGATGTTTCTTTGCGAGCTGAAGCTGATACCTCAATGCTTGCTTTTGTATGTCTATTGTTGACTTGTCCCAATATAGGTCGAGGCCTATTTCCCCAATTCCATAGAACTTGTGTTTTGAAAGATATTCTTCAACCACAAGGAGTTCCTTCTCGAATCCGGTTTTTACTGAGGTAGGATGAAGACCTATGAGCGGATAGCAGTAGCCTTCGTATTGTGTTGATAACCTCAAAAGAGATTCAATGGAAGAACTATCGATATTTGGTAATACAATTTTCGTTACACCTTGCTCTTGAGCCCTTTTGATTACCGCATCGCGGTTATTTTCGAACTCATTACTAAAGATGTGCGAATGGGTATCGATGTACACTTTAATTTTTTCTTTAAAAACTAGTACCTATAGTGTTCGGGCTTAAAGGGACCGTTAACCTTTACACCAATATAATCGGCTTGTTTTTGGGTTAGTTTTGTAAGTTTAACTCCAAGCTGTTCTAAGTGCAGCCTTGCAACCTCCTCATCGAGGTGCTTTGGAAGGCAGTAAACTCCAACTTTCAAATCGTTTTGCCATAGCTCAAGTTGAGCAAGGGTTTGATTGGTGAAGCTGTTGCTCATAACGAAACTGGGGTGTCCTGTGGCACAGCCCAAATTAACCAATCGGCCTTCGGCCAGGATGAAGATTGAACGGCCATCAGGAAGGAAGTACTGATCAACTTGAGGCTTGACGGTTTCTTTAACTACACCTGGCGCATTATTTAGCATTTCAACCTGTATTTCATTATCGAAATGTCCAATGTTGCATACAATTGCCTGATCCTTCATGGCAAGCAAGTGTTCAAGCGTAATAACGTCGCAATTCCCTGTCGCAGTAACATAGATATTACCTTCGGGGATAGCATCCTCAATTGGTTTAACCTCAAATCCTTCCATAGCGGCCTGAAGGGCGCAAATTGGATCGATTTCGGTTACAATTACTCTTGCACCGTATGCCCTCATGCTTTTAGCACAGCCTTTACCAACATCGCCATACCCTAATACAACAACAACTTTCCCAGCAATCATCACATCGGTAGCACGCTTAATACCGTCAGCCAGGGACTCACGACAACCGTAGAGGTTATCGAACTTGCTTTTTGTTACCGAATCGTTCACATTAATTGCAGGCACAAGCAATTCACCCTTATCCATCATCTGATAGAGGCGGTGTACACCAGTAGTGGTTTCCTCCGAAACCCCTTTCCATTCCTTTACAAGCCTATGCCACTTGTTCTTGTCTTCCGAAAGGATTTTTTTCAATAGACTTAATATTTCCTTCTCTTCAATGCTCGAAGGTATCTTATCAAGAACACTTGAGTCTTTTTCAGCTTTATGACCAAGGTGGACAAGAAGGGTAGCATCGCCTCCATCGTCAACAATTAGATTTGGTCCTTTTCCGTCGGGGAACGTTAGGGCCTGAGCGGTACACCACCAATACTCCTCTAGTGTTTCACCCTTCCAGGCAAAGACTGGAACACCCGCTTTTGCAATTGCAGCGGCGGCATGATCCTGAGTCGAGAAGATGTTACAACTTGCCCAACGTACATCGGCGCCCAACTCAACAAGGGTTTCAATAAGTACAGCAGTTTGTATGGTCATGTGAAGTGACCCTGAAATCCTTGCGCCAAGTAAGGGTTTCTGAGCAGAATGCTTTCTACGTATAGCCATCAAACCGGGCATCTCCTTCTCGGCAATAGATATTTCCTTCCTACCCCAATCGGCTAAAGTGATATCCTTCACCTTAAAGGGTACTGTTTCAACAAATGTGTTTTGCATATTAAAATGTGTGAAATATTAGAAAATGATTATCATTGTTTAACGGAAAAAAAAGGTTGATGTTTCAAAGTTTTTAAGAATTCATCAAATAAAGCTGAATCAACATCCTAAAATTGTAACTGTTTTTTCTTTATCAATGGCCAGTTGGTGTTTCAACTCATCGAGCGATGAAAAGTGTTGCTCGTCTCTGATTCTTTCAATAAATCGAACCGTTATCTGCTGGTCATAAATATTCTTTTCAAAACCAATAATATGGGCTTCAATAGTTCGCAACAATCCATTTCCAATGGTTGGCTTAACCCCAATGTTAAGCATAGCAGGATACGAATTCTTCTGGTAGTCAATCCATACAGCATATACACCATCGGCGGGAATTTGCTTAAATGGTTCAACCGGTTTGATATTTGCAGTAGGGTATCCGATTGAACGACCAATTTGTCGTCCACCCTCAATTGTTCCAGAAAGCAAGTAAGGATAGCCGAGCATTGCATTTGCAATGTTTAACCGTCCTGTTGCCAGTGCTGCACGGATTTTAGTTGAACTAACATTAATGCCATCGAAGGCATAAGGTTCAACCTTAATGGTTTGATAACCACCCTTGGCTTCATGCTGCCTGAGTAAACCGAGGTTACCTGTACCACCTTTCCCGAAGGTATGATTGTAACCTAAAACAACGACAGATGGTTTAATTCGAGAAATAAGGATATTATGAATAAAATCGACAGCTGATTGCTCAGCAAACTCCTTTGTAAAATCAACAAGAAGCACTTCATTAACACCTTTTTCCTCAAACAAATGGAGCTTTTCATCAAGTGAAGTTAAAAGCTTTAAGCTTTGGGGGTCGTTGCCTAAAACTATTCGAGGGTGTGGCCAGAATGTAATAATCAAACTTTCATAATTCTTGCTATTAGCCCCTTGAACTAAGGTGTCGAGTATTGAAACATGCCCTTTATGAACACCATCGAAAAATCCAATAGTTACAACAGGGCGACTAGATTTAATTTCGGAAATTGTTTTTGTAATATGCATTTATTGCCATTTACGATAGTAAAAGTTGCAGACCTCAAACATTATGAAGTCTGCAACCAATGTATTGTTCAAAAAACTTAGGTTAGATCCATCGTACCAAAGTAAAGTCCATTCGATGAGGCAGTTCTTTGTTCTTTGCGTATATTCTTATACCCGAATCGTAAGCCCCTGGGTCGTTGGGTACAAAAGATAACCGATAAGTTGCTCGTTGTCCTTCAACGTACTCAAGAAGAAAGTCTTGCTTGTGCTTTATTGTTACGTCACCATTTTCAATAAGTTCTGCAATCACAAGCTCAACACCTACTTCGTCGGGAGTAAGACTTCCAAGATCGAGAATTACCTCGGAGTTGTATTCTTTACCTAGCACAATTGCGTGTCGAGATGTATCGAACTGTTCAGTTGTAATTATCTCTATTCCATCCCAATACCTTGCAGCTTTTCGTTTCCAAGCTGCAAGATTCTTGGCGAGTTCACAATCATCCTGCGAGAGCCTATTATGCCTTAAGTATAGTTTATGGTAGAACCGTTCTTCGTAGTCTTCCATCATTCTTGTAGTGCTGAATTTCGAGGCAACCTCTGATATCGATTTTTTAATTGCTGAAACCCAATCGGTTGGGACGTCTTCTTCGTTTCTTCGATAAAACTTAGGTACGATATCGTTCTCGAAAAGGGAATAAATCAGCTCTGCATCCAGCTCATCCTGATAATCCTGTTCGACAAATGTTCTCTCCATGGGTAGAGCCCAACCTGCGCTTGGGAGGTATCCTTCAACCCACCAGCCATCGAGAACGCTGAAGTGTAGAACTCCATTCATAACGGCTTTCATTCCGCTGGTTCCTGATGCCTCTAGGGGTCGTGTTGGTGTATTGAGCCAAATGTCAACACCCTGCACCATCTTTTTGGCAAGCTCCATGTCATAATTCTGGAGGAAAAGGAACTTACCAACAAACTCGGGCTGCTTGCTAACCTCTATTAACCTCTTAATGAGATCCTGTCCTGCTTTATCGTTTGGGTGTGCTTTACCAGCAAAAATGAATTGAACTGGCATGTCGGGATTATTAATGATATTGCTTAGCCTTTTCAAATCCCTAATAAGAAGATGTGCCCGTTTGTATGTTGCAAACCTACGAGCAAAACCAATAGTTAAAATGTTATCTCGAAGATTTTCTTGTATTTCAACAATATGTCTTGGACTTTCGTACTTAACTATTTGTGGGTTTACCAAGCGTGTTCGGATGTAATCGACAAGTTTCTTACGCATTAGGTTACGAATATTCCACAGTTTTCCATCGGGAATGTTAACAATACTTCCCCATGCTGGTTGATTATCGTAGCTCTTCTCGTTAACGTGTGGCTCAATAAGGCTTCTTATCTCAGGGGAAGTCCAGGTTGGGTAATGAACACCGTTAGTTACGTATCCAACATGGAGTTCGCTAGGGAAGTATCCTGGCCAAAGGTTTGCAAACATTTTTCGGCTAACATCGCCATGAAGCCAACTCACACCATTGACTTCCTGTGAGATATTGGCTGCAAGATAGCTCATTGAGAAACGTTCGGATTCATCGCCTGGGTTTAATTTCCCAAGGTCCATAAACTGTTCCCAAGTAATGCCAAGTCGATCGGGATAGTGAGTCATGTATGTACGAAGCATATCCTCGGGGAATGAATCGTGTCCTGCTGGAACTGGGGTATGGGTTGTGAACAGGCTTGAAGCACGAACGATCTCAAGGGCCTCGGCAAATGAGAACTTATTGTCAACTATGTACTTTCTTAAGCGTTCAAGACCTGCAAATGCTGCATGACCCTCGTTCAGGTGGAAGACATCGGGTTGTATTCCAATTTCTTCAAGAGCTCGAACCCCTCCGATACCAAGAAGCATTTCTTGTTTGAAACGATTCTCCCAGTCGCCACCATATAAGTGGTGGGTGATTGTCCGATCATGAGGTTTATTGTCTTCATAGTCTGTATCAAGCAGATATAACTCTGTTCTACCAATATCAACCCTCCAAATACGCGCATTTACAATTCGACCTGGGAACGCAATACTAATGGTCTTCCACTTTCCGTTCTGATGGCGAACGGGTTTAGCAAGGGTTTGAGCAAAATTTTGCTGATCGTAAGAGGCAATTTGCTGACCTGTTGATGAAAGTTGCTGCGTGAAATACCCGTATCGATAGAAAAGACCTATTCCAACGATGGGCACATTCCTATCGGAAGCTTCTTTGAGATAATCGCCTGCAAGGACACCAAGCCCCCCTGAATAAAGTTTCAAGCTTGAGTGAAGGCCGAACTCCATGCTAAGGTATGCAATCTTAGGCCCTTTTCTACCAACCTTCTTGCTCATGTATGTTGTAAAGTGCTTATGAACACGTCCTAGTAATTCGATGAAATCTTCGTCTTTTTCAAGCTTTTGGAATCTATTGTACGAGATTCTATCGAGGAAGAGTATTGGATTCTGTTCACATTCCATCCACAGCTCAGGGTCGATGGATTGGAATAGGTCAATTGCATCGGGGTTCCAGCACCACCATAGGTTTTTTGAAAGCTCATCAAGAGCAGTAAGCTTCTCGGGGATATTCTTCTGTACTAATAGTCTAACCCAGTTTGGTTTATTAATATGAAATTTCTTTTCGATGGTTGGTAGCAACTCCACCCGATCTTGCTCCATAAACTGTTGGGTTCGAAGCTCAACTTTTTGCAAGGCAGTATCGAAGGCTTTCTTGTAATGCACTATCAGATTCTCCCAAAGAGCAATCAAAGAAACCTCATGGGCATTTTTGCGATATTCCTCCTGATTCTTTAGACCAAGAGTTGCGTAATTGCACAGCGTAGTGGCAATTTCATCTACAACATTTTGGTCGTTATCATCGGCACGTTCAATAATCTTGATTCCAGGATGATTCTTTATGAAGTAGGTATTAACCCAAAGCCCAAATCCAGCGAGTGTTGTTGTTATTGTTGGTACATGAAAGGCTAAGCTCTCGAGAGGAGTATAACCCCAGGGCTCATAGTATGAGGGGAATACAGAGATATCCATACCAATGAGTGTATCCCAGTATGAAAGATTGAATATCCCATCATTACCGTTAAGGTAGCAAGGAACGAAGAAGATTTTCACCTTATCGCTTGATGAATTGTACAAACCTGCTGACTTAATTCGATTGAGAACATGGTCGTACTCAGGTTCATTAAGATAATGTGTTATATGAGTATTGCTCAACACAACAATGTTCTCGTTGTCCTTTTCCTGGAGGTTCTTGAAAACGTCTTTTCTTGGGCCATGATGTCCGGCAGGGATAAGGATGAAAGCAAGCACCTCGCGTTGTAGATCTGGGCACTGGTTCAGCTTAGCTAAAGCATCAATGAAAACATCTATTCCCTTGTTTTTGAACTCGTAGCGACCGCTAATACCAACAATTAGAGCATCTTTTGCCACGTCGTGTGCTAGAAGAGCTTCAGCAACCTCGTAGAATTTCACCTTAGCTTCAATCCTCCTAAGATTAAACTCGTCTCCTTTGGGAACGAAACTGTTTTCAAAGCCATTAGGTGTAACAACGTCAACCTCTTTACCATGAAATTGTAGGCATTCTTTGGCTGTGATATCGCTAACGGTTGTAAAACAATCGGCTTGGTTTGCAGAAACTTTTTCTAGTGAGTGCTTTGATACAACGTTGAATTCAAGGGCTTTCTGCTCGGCGTTGTACTTGTCGAGCCAGTTGTAAAGAGGTAGGTTGTTCCCAGCAATGCAACGTCCCATAACGGTAGCATGGGTTGTAAAGATTGTTCCAATCTGTGGCATTCTCTTTTTAAGGTAGAGCAATCCGGTGCCAGTCATCCATTCGTGGAACTGGGCAATAATCCTATGTCGTAGGGTAAGCTGAAAGCGGGTGAAACTTTCAATTACCATACCTGCTGCATATCCAAACAGAGCTGGCTCAATGTAGTCCCACTGTCCTGAGATTGAGTCAAGGCCAAAATCCTCCCAAAACTTCTTGAAAATATCGTCTTTCTTCGAGAAGAAAGGAGTAAAATCGACGATTATAACAACCGGCTTTCCCTCGATGTTCCAACGACCTACTCTAACGCTTAAGCCTTCCTCTGAGGCTTTATTCCGCCATGAGCTAAAAAGCTGAGTGTCTTCGATAAACTCTGGGTTACACTCTGTATCTCGCCACACATCTGGTCCAATTAGGATAAGGTTGTTCTTATGCTCCTCAACAAGGGTAAGAGCCTTAGTGGAGATTACAGTATGAATCCCTCCTATCTTGTTACAAACTTCCCAACTCACCTCAAAGAGGTAATCGGGTCGTAATAATCTTTCTTTCATATTGTTAAAATATAAAGTTTGAGCACTAGTCTAGGTAACTATTTTGTTGTTGATGTCTTTTTAGTTGTAGTAGATTTCGGAGAAAGCTTCTTATCTTTTGGTTTTTCTTCGTTTGTCTTTTTTTTAGTTGGCGCAACTGGACTTTTCTGCATTGCAGTAGTTCTTGCACTTCCTTTCTTCCCGGCAGGCTTCAAGATCAGATTAGAATCACAA
>CAYZSD010000080.1:0-14506 GCA_964481075.1 uncultured Rikenellaceae bacterium
TCAGGTTATAAATCTTAACGCTGGCCAAACCTACAGCATTAGCTTAACCCCAGGGTTTGCAAGCACAACCTATAACGAATACTGGAAGATATGGATTGACCTCAATGGTGACGGTGATTTTGGAGGAACAGGTGAACTTGTATTCGATGCAGGTGCTTTAAGTAAGACGGTTGTAACTGGTAGTGTCACTATTCCTTCAGGAACAGCTTCGATAACTACCAGAATGAGAGTTAGTATGAAATATAATGGAGCTCAAACAGCTTGTGAAACCTTCAGCTATGGTGAGGTTGAGGATTACACCGTTCAGATCTCTGCGGGTGCAACACCTCCAGCAGAGCCAACAGGGCTTATTTCGAGCAACATAACGGCTTCGTCATTTAGCCTTTCATGGAATGCAAGCACCGGGGCCACCTCATACGATGTTCAGATTCGTCCACAGGGAGGTTCATGGAGCACTTTCAATGTTACATCAACTAGCTACAACGCCACAAGTTTAAGTGGAGCAACTACATATGAAGCACAGGTAAGAGCCAAGAACAGCGCAGGAAGTAGCAGCTATACCTCAGCTATTACAGTTACCACGCTTGATCCTATTCCAGCAGTACCAGCGGGTCTATCATCAACGAGTATAACAACAAGTAGTGCTACGCTAACTTGGAATGCTTCAACCTATGCTACCTCATACGATGTACAGTTCCGTACCCAAGGTGGAACATGGAGCACATACAATTTCACCACAACAACTTGCAACGCCACTGGTCTTAATGCAAATACCACCTACGAATGGCAAGTAAGAGCAAATAATTCAACTGGTTCAAGTAACTACAGTACGGTTGTTAACTTCACAACACTGAACAATACCGTTACGTTACCTACTGTATCAACTTCATCGATATCAAACGTTACATCAAGCTCAGCTTCTGGAGGTGGAAATGTTACTGCCGATGGTGGTGCTTCAGTTACTGAAAGAGGGGTAGTGTTTGCTACTACTCAGAATCCCACAACTGCCAACAGCAAAGTAATAAGCGGTTCAGGAACAGGTAGTTTTTCGGCTAATATCACAGGATTAGCAGCCAACACTACCTATTACGTAAGAGCTTATGCAATTAACTCTGCCGGTACTTCTTACGGTTCTCAGGTGTCGTTTACAACAACTGGTGGTACTATTTCTGATGTTACCATTGGCACTGGTACTTCCACCCAGGGATACCCCTTGAACTGTTACTACGGCTTTGAGAGAAGCGCATCTTTATATACAGCCTCCGAATTGGGGAAAACAGGTTCTATTAGCAAGTTGGGCTGGTATCCAACAGTAACAACATCCTACAATATCCCTGTAAAGATTTACATTAAGCATACAACTGCAACAAGCATTACAGCAACTTCATGGGCTAACATGATATCGGGTGCTACCCTAGTTTTCAATGGTACAATGAATGGTACTACGGCTAATGTTTGGAAGGAATTTGTTCTATCAACCGCATTCGAATATTCTGGCGGTTCGAACAACCTGCTTATCCTTGTTGAAACCAACTATGGTGGTACAGGAACAGGCTCAAGTACAGGTGCTAGGTATAGGTATTCCTCTTCATCGAAACGACACATGTATGTAAGAGCCGATAATAGTGCTCCAACAGGTAATGGTACTATTTCAAACAATAGGCCAAACATAAGGATTACAATCACAACCCGTGGCAGTCAACCTTCAAATAGAGACAACGACAGTTCATTCGACAGGATGAATCTCAATACTTCACTATCGAGCGTTACAGCCTTCCCAAACCCAACAAACGGTATGGTAACCATTAAAAGTAGCGAATTGATTTATACCATTGAGGTATTCTCAATAGCTGGTAAGAAGGTCGCAATTCTGGATAACCTAATGGGTGTTGATACACAGATTATTGACCTTTCACAGTTCGAGAGTGGCATTTACCTTCTTGTCGTTGACGATGGTGTTAAACGCCACATGATGAAGATGGTTAAGTATTAGTTTTGAGTATTTGAAGTCAAGTTTTCATTGAAAGAAATCCTCAGCTCGCTGGGGATTTCTTTTTTTTTGATAGGGTTTGTACACACTTTCATCATCTGAAAGTTGTCGTTTGGGGGAAGTTAGTGGTTGTATGTCGATGGATAGTTTTTTTTGAGAGGCAGATTACTATCTTTCACCCCATAAAAATTGAATTTCCTGTGGCAAACCAAAAACAAAACCATTTCCTAACTAAACATCTTTCAACTATGAAGAAAATTTCTTTACTCTTTGTTGTAGCTCTTATGCTACTTGTTTCTTCAATCGGGGTCAAAAAATCTTATGCTGTTCCAGCATTTCCTAATCCCATTGAGTTTCGCCAGTCCGATGGAACCATAGTAAAAATTCTAATGATGGGTGACGAGAAGGTCAAATGGGCAAAAACAGAGGATGGATACACAATTCTTTACAATAAGCTTGGTGATTTTGAATACGGAATTATTGATGAAAAGGGTGATCTTGTCCCATCAGGACTTTTGGTTAGAAATGTTTCAGAGAGAAATCAATCGGAGAAGAATTTCTTGAATACAATTTCAAAGGAAGTTTTTTACAGCGAGAGCCAAATATCCATGATGAGGAGTATATGGGAGATACAAAATACTGAAGGACAAAAGGCTTTCCCCACTACTGGTGAAAGGAAGTTGATTTGCTTGTTGATTGGTTTTAAAGACAAAGCTTTCACTAAGACAAAGGCCGATTTCGAAAACCTCTTCAATCAGGTTGGTTATACCGCTGGAGGTGCTACTGGTAGCGTGAAGGATTACTACCTTGAGAACTCCTGGGGACAATTCAACCTTACGGTTGATGTTGCAGGTCCATATACTGCTAGCCAGAACATGTCATACTATGGTGCCAACGATGCTTCTGGAAATGACGTAAAGCCACGTGAACTGGTATTGGAGGCTATTAACTTTGCCGACCCAACCGTGAACTTTGCAAACTACGATAACGACAACGATGGAACGGTTGATGGGGTATATTTAATCTACGCTGGATATGGAGAGGAAGCTGGTGGTGGTGCAAATTGCATTTGGGCTCATGCTTGGCAGATTTCTCCGGTAACCCGTGATGGTAAAACTATCTCAAAATATTCTTGCTCGGCAGAACTAAGGGGAAGCTCTGGAACTACAATCACTGCCATTGGCGTTATCTGCCATGAGTTTGGACATGTTCTTGGTGCCCCCGATTACTATGATACTAACTATAGCACTGGAGGGCAGTTTGAAGGTACGGGGCAGTGGGATATGATGGCCAGCGGTTCCTGGAACAACAACGGTGTAACTCCTGCCCACCACAACGCTTTCACAAAAATATACTTCTACAATTGGGCAACCGCAATTACCCTTACAGCAGCTGCTGATATTACAGTAGATAACGCTGTTGATTATAAGAGTTTTTATAGGATTAATACAGCAACCAGCGGGGAGTATTTCCTAATCGAAAATAGGGAAAAGCACAAGTTTGATGCTTATATCCCTGGAAGTGGAATGATGATTTACCACGTTCATAGTGGCGTGATGACTTCAGCAAGTTCAAATACTATTAACACTACTCATCCACAAAGGATGTACCCAAAATGTGCTAGCGCTACAGCTAACCCATCCAGCACACCATCATCCTATGGAAGCATCAATTCTGCAGGGTGCGCATGGCCAGGTACAAGTAACAAAACTTCTTTTACCGATGCTACTACCCCAAATATGAAATCGTGGGCTGGTGCAAATACTGCCAAACCAATAACTAACATTACCCGAAATGCTACTGCAAAGACCGTATCATTTGCTTTTATGGGTGGTGGTACTTCGGTTACAATTCCAACTGTTTCAACATCTTCAGTTACTAGCGTAACCAATAATTCAGCTATAGGTGGAGGTAATGTTACTGCCGATGGTGGTGCATCTGTTACCGAAAGGGGTATTGTTTACGCCACAACCCAAAACCCAACAACTGCGAATAGCAAAGTTACAAGCGGAACTGGAACAGGCTCTTTCACGGCTAACATAACTGGTTTATCAGCTAGCACTACTTACTATGTAAGAGCGTACGCCACAAACTCTGCTGGAACAGCCTACGGAACACAGGTTAGCTTTACTACACAAGCAAATCCAACCTCACTAACATTACCAGTTACTGAGAATTTCAACAGTGCAACAATTCCAACAGGTTGGACAACCCAGAATACTGGTACAGGTGTAACAGAAAGATGGGCAACTTCCAACACGGCAAATGCTGGTGGAACAGCATACGAAATGAAGTGCACTTATCAGAATGTTAACCCCGCAACCACACGACTAATTACACCTGCAATAAACACAGCAGGAATTAGCCAGGTTACATTATCCTTTAGACACTTCCTCGATGCATACGGAACCGGAGCAACATTAAGGGTACAAACATCTAATAACCTATCAACTTGGACAAATACAACTTGGTCGGTTGCAACCGGAAGCACTAACATTGGCCCAGCAACTGTTACAGTTGACATCACTTCAAATCTCAACTCATCCACAACCTATATTGCCTTTGTGGTGGATGGCAACCTCTACCAGATAGACTACTGGTATGTAGATAATGTTTCAATTACAACAGGTTCATCAGCTACTGTACCAACAGTTTCTACAACATCTGTTTCGAGTATTACAGCAAATTCAGCCACTGGAGGGGGTAATGTAACTGCCGATGGAGGTGCAAGCGTTACTGAAAGGGGTATTGTTTACGCCACAACCCAGAACCCAACAACTGCGAATAGCAAAGTTACAAGTGGGACTGGAACAGGCTCATTTACAGCCAACATGACAGGCTTAACGGCAAACACAACCTATTACGTTAGAGCATACGCTATTAACTCTGCTGGTACAGCATACGGTTCACAGGTATCATTTACCACACTGAGTGCGCAAACTACTACAGATGTCACTATCGGAACGGGAACTTCAACTCAGGGTTACCCATTAAATTGCTATTACGGGTTCGAACGGAGCGCTTCGTTATACACAGCCGCTGAATTAGGAAGAACTGGATCAATTTCTAAACTTGCTTGGTATCCAACTGTTTCAAGAACCACAAGCATTCCTGTTAAGATATACATTAAGCATACCACAGCAACTACTATTACAGCAACTACTTGGGCTAACATGATTTCAGGCGCAACCCTGGTTTTCAATGGTACTATGAATGGCACAACTGCAAACACTTGGAGAGAAATAGCACTTCAAACGGCTTTCAACTTTACAGGTGGATCCAACAATTTACTTGTACTTGTAGAAACCAACTACGGTGGTTCTGGAACTGGAACAAGTACAGGATCAGCTTTCAGATACACAACAGCCTCAAACAGGCACATGTATATTAGAGCCGATAATAGTGCCCCAACAGGAAATGGTACAAGAAACAGCAATAGACCAAATATCCGAATTACTATTACTAGTCCAAGTGCTGCCCCAGCAAATTCAAATAGCAATGAGTCGTTTGAGGATGATAGAGTAATTACTATTGACTCTGGGTTATCGGTTTATCCAAATCCCACAGAAGGCTTCATTACGCTTGCTAGCACCCAATCTATTAACTCAGTAGAGGTATATTCAATAACTGGAAGTAAAATATACTCCAGGATCAACATTATTGACGAACCTACTCACATAGTTGATCTTACAAATTTTGCCAATGGTATTTATTTGGTAATTGTTGATGATGGGGTAACAAAACACAAAATGAAGGTTATTAAACATTGATATAGTTAGCCTGCAAACCAAACCCTAAAACTAAAAGGGCTGTCAGGAAAAACCTAGACAGCCCTTTTTATTAAAACTTTTTCACATCAGAAAACGTAGGAATATTTCTGGGTTATAGCTTGAGTTTGCGTTCTATATCTTCAACCTGTCCTTTAAAACGCTTATCCGATTCAATGAGATTATTAACGGTTTTACAGGCATGTAGCACAGTGGCATGGTCTTTCCCACCGATAAGACTACCAATGGTTGAAAGAGATGATTTAGTCAGGTTTTTTGAGAAAAACATAGCTATTTGCCTTGCCTGAACAATTTCACGTTTTCGTGTTTTCGTATGGAGCACATCGCTCGGTAGGCCGAAGTAGTCGCATACAACCTTCTGAATGAAGTCGATGGAAATTTCTCTCTTGGTGTTTTTGACTAGTTTTTCAACTATTTCAGCAGCAAGTTCTAGGGTAAGCTGCTTCCTGTTAAGGGTTGATTGAGCGAGGAGGGATACCAATGCGCCTTCAAGTTCCCTGATATTATTTGTAATACTTGTTGCAAGGAATTCCATAACCTCGTCCGATAATACAATGCCATCCTTGTAGGTTTTCTGCTTTAGGATTGCCACTCGGGTCTCGAAGTCGGGCGGTTGCAAATCGGCCGAAAGTCCCCATTTAAAACGTGAAAGCAGCCTCTGTTCAAGCCCTTGAAGTTCGATAGGTGCCTTATCGGAGGTGAGGATTATCTGTTTTCCTGCTTGATGTAAATGGTTAAAAATATGGAAGAAAGTATCCTGCGTTTTATCCTTTCCAGCAAATTCATGTACGTCGTCAATGATGAGCACGTCAATCATTTGATAGAAATGAAGAAAGTCGTTGCTGTTATTTGTTCGAATGGCTTCAACGAACTGGGTTTGGAACTTAACTGCATTCACGTAGAGGACTACAAGATGTGGAAATCTCTCCTTTATTTGAATTCCAATGGCTTGCGCAAGATGTGTTTTTCCTAACCCAGAATTTCCATAAATCAGCAAAGGGTTGAAGGCTGTTTTCCCAGGTGCATTTGCAACGGCCATGCCTGCTGAACGAGCAAGACGGTTACACTCACCCTCAACAAAGTTGATGAACGTGTATTCAGGGTTTAGCTGTGGGTCAACATGCAGCTTCTTTATACCTGGAATAACAAAAGGGTTTTTAATTTTATAGTCCTGATTAACAGGCATTGATACGGGTTTGTTTCTTAGCTCTGTTTTGTTTTGTGTTGGCAAAACCACAGTAATTGGTTTGCTATTTGGAATACCATTGGCTTCCATAACAACATGATACTCTAGCTTTGCGCCAGTTCCTAGCTCCTTTCGAAGGGTTTTACGGAGGATATCGATGAAATGCTCCTCAAGGTACTCATAGAAGAAGGAGCTGGGAACTTGGATAGTAAGAATGCTCTCCTCTAGTTTAATTGGTACAATTGGTTCGAACCAGGTTTTAAAACTAACAGGCGGGACATTATCCTTGATGATTTTCAAACAGTTAAGCCAAACATCTTGGAAATCACGAGCCATTGTAAAAACTTTATTTAGGATTTTTTGGGGTAATTAGAATTTGTTCACTCAACAAAATTGTGGAAAAAAAAGTTAAAAAAAAAGAGAAAAAAGGTTGTAAATTTTACACTTTCTATAATGGTTTAGGTATCACCTTAATAATTTTTATTTTTTTTTAAGTATTTTTTATTGTATTGATATTGAGATGTTTACAATGTTTTTTTGTTAAAAAATTGAATGTTAACATATTGTAAACATTACTTTAACCAAAAGATAAAATAGCTGTAGTGTCACTTTTTATAAGATACTTGATTGATAAGGGAATAGAACTAATGAATTGTAATACAATAATTTATGATTTATGAGTGCTTTTAAGGTTCGATTTTTTTACTTATTCGTTTTTTTCCCTCCAAAAAGTGAAAAATGAACATACCTTTTTGGGTTTGACTTCATGTCTTCGAGAAGAATTTCTAAGTTCTTAGAAACGGCGGCAAGGTTATGGTATAATGTGTCGTTTGTTGCTAGTTGCCCAAGTGTACCTTCCCCATTATTTATCTTTTCAACCACAATGTTAAATTGTTTTATCACAGAATCAACCTCAATAAATGTACTAGCAATGTTGGCTTTTGCCAAAGAATCGCTTATTGAAGAAAAATTATTGACGATGTTGGTTATATTCTTACTGTTATCTGCAAGATTTTTTGAGATAGAGTTAACATTATCGAGAATACCCCTAAGCTGACCTGTATCCTTAGTTAACATGGAATCAAGTGTGGTAGAGGTGCTTTCCAACTTTTCGAGGGTTGTTCGAAGCGATGCAAATGAACGGTCAAGGTTAGCTCTATTCTGCTCATTTAATACTTCAAGAAGTGTTTTCATTACCTTGGCGGTGTTATCCATAAGCTGCTCAGCTTTTTCTTTCACAGGCACCATTTCATGGATAAGCTGATCCACAAGGCCAGTTTCTATAGACGATAAAATGGTGTCGCCAGAGGTGTGAAATGTCTCCCTTGCTGATAGTTCAAACTTAATTGCCTTGCCTCCCATGATATCTGAACTCACAAGTTTAGCAACAGAGTTATGGGGTATAGGGTACTTTTTTTCGACAAGAAGGGTAACAACAAGCCTACCCGTGTGACCTGCTTCAAGACGAATATCCTTAACAGTTCCTACTTTGAAGCCGCTAATAAGTACATGGTTAGTATTTTTTAGACCATCAATTCTGTTGAAAATGGCATAGAATGTATTTGTTCTGCTAAAAATATCTTTCCCTTTAAGGAAGTTTATTCCCCAAATGAATGAGGCTAAACAAATTACTGCAAATAATCCGATTTTTGCTTCACGAGTTAACTTCATGGGTATTTAATTCGATGTTATGTTAATTGCTTGTTGAAGAGGTATTTGAACCCCATCTTTGAATGATACGATGAAAGCATCGGGGAATATCTGGCGAACCTGTTGACAAAATTCGACTATCTCGTTGTAGGAGACCTTGCCACCAACAAGGTACTTGTAAATGCCGTCAACCTGCAGCTCTTCAACACCTTCCAAACCCTTAAAAACGTTTGAGTTTGTAGGAATAGATTTACTAGCAACTGTAAGTTGAACTTTATACACTACACCCTTCCCAAAAACTGCTTTATTTGTTTGGGGAGGGGTTTCGAACCACTGAGTGGAGATTTGGGTTGGTTGCTTATTGTTGTCGCCTTTTATGCTTGAATCGAATTGCGTTTGAGCGGTAAAATTACTTCTTGCTTCAACCCTTTCCTTGTATGCTCTGAACGCTCGGAAAATTGAGGATGCGAGATAGTCTTGCCCAGCTGAAGTCATTAAAAAATCTTCTTCCTTTGGGTTGCTAAGAAAACCAAGTTCCACTAAAACGCTTGGCATTGAAGCTTTCCAAAGAACGAGAAACCCAGCTTGCTTGACTCCTCTGTCTCTTCTACGTGCTCTCTCGCGAAACTCGTCTTGAATTAATGAAGCCATATTCAAACTCTGATCAAGAAAGGCGTGCTGGAGTAAGCTGAAGATGATGAATGACTCGGAGGAGTTAGGGTCATAACCCTCATATTTAACGTTGTAATCCTCCTCATAAGTAATTACAGCGTTTTCTCGCATAGCGACCTCAAGGTTGTCCTGCGATTTATGTTGCCCCATCACGTAAGTTTCAGTTCCGTAAGGCTCTCGGCTAGGGTTTGCATTGCAATGGATGGAAATAAATAGATCTGCACCACTTTCGTTTGCTATCCTACTTCTATCGTTAAGAGGAACGAAAATATCATTTTTTCGTGTGTAAATAACCTTTACATCTTCAAAATTAGTGGAGATATAGCTTCCTACCTTCAATGCAACAGCTAAAGTTATGTCCTTCTCAAGGGCTTTTCTACCCCTTGCACCGGTATCCTTTCCTCCATGCCCTGCATCGATAACAACTTTTTTTATTCTGTAACCATCGTTTTGCTGGCTCCAAGCTGCTGAAGATATAAATATAACTAACGCAAATACAATAATATAGTGTACAAACGTTTCAATATATGTGTTTTTATTTACAGAAAACATACGCTCAAAGTTTGATTTTTATTAGTTTTGAGCTCAAATTTTGCTTAGAATCATACAAAAATACTATTAAAATTGCATTTGAGGTCGCTATATGCTTTTTTTATTTCTTTTATAGTTGCTAACTCGCTATCTTATAGCGTTAATGCAATTGTTACGAGAGGCTTCCTTATTGAACCAATTGATACTATACCATTAGTTTTTCAAAAATCAGGCTACCAACCTGACTCTACTCTTGATGGTAGCTCTTTTGATACTGTTCCAGTAAGACATAGTTTCTTTCAAACAACGGAAGAAACCTCAATCGATACAGTTGTGGTTGCAAATGATACAACGAAAATTGATTACCCTTTAGAAAGTCCAATTTATACGGTATCAAAGGATTCCCTTCTCTATTCCGTTGATGGCAAAATGGTGTATTTATATGGTGAGGCAGTTGTGAAGTATGAGAACATGGAATTAAATGCTGCTTACATCGAGTTTAACATGGAAACCAAAGTGGTTTATGCCGAGGGACGCCCCGATAGTACTGGAGCAATAATGGGCAAGCCTGTGTTCAAGGATGGGGGACAAGTTTTCACCATGGATCGTATGCACTACAATTTCGATTCGAAACGGGCGAAAATTTATGGGGTTATAACCGAGGAGGCTGGAGGGTTCTTGCACAGCCATCAAACCAAGTTAATGGACGATAACACAGTAAATGTTTCAGGCGGGAAGTTTACAACCTGTGATCTGGAGCATCCACATTTTTACATAGGTATTACAAAAGGGAAAGTGATTCCCGATGATAAACTTATCATTGGCCCTGCGTATATTGTTATTGGTGATGTCCCCTTACCAATTGGTATTCCATTCGGATTTTTCCCGAATAAGAAGGGTCGTTCGTCTGGAATAATTCTTCCTGAATTCGGAGAGGAGCAAAACAGGGGTTTTAACATGAGTAACGGAGGTTTTTACTTTGGCATAAGCGACTACTTTGATTTAAAGCTAACTGGTGATATATACTCAAAGGGTTCCTGGGCATTTAATGCTAGGTCGTTCTATAAGAAGAGGTACAAGTTCTCTGGAAACTTCCATTTCTCGTTGTCGGAGAATATTTTTGGAGAAAAGGGGCAGGACGACTACATCCGAAATAGTTCTTACAACCTGAGGTGGAACCACTCAAAAGATCCAAAATCGAGCCCAAATTCTACCTTCCAGGCATCGGTGAACATTGGTACACCTAATCATAACAGGTATAATGCAACTAGTGTCGATGCATTCCTTACCAATACCATGTCATCCAGTATTTCATACTCTAAAGTATGGCCAGGAACACCATTTAGCATGTCTTCAACTATGAATCACTCTCAGAATAACCTCGATAGTTCCATTACTCTAGGACTACCAAGGGTGTCATTTAACATGAGCAGAATTTACCCGCTTAAGCGAAAGTCAAGCATTGGAACCCCACGATGGTATGAGAATATCGGTCTTTCTTATTCAACTAGACTTGAAAATTCAATCAGCACAAGAACCGATAAGCTTTTCACTGAGGATTCGTTCGATAAGTTCCGCAATGGAATGCAACATAATGTGCCTTTGTCCACTTCATTTAACGTGTTAAAATTTGTCATAGTAAGCCCATCAACAAGTTATACTGAAAGTTGGTACACCAGAACAATAGAAAAGCACTGGGATGAGGAAACTAAAAAAGTTGTAGTCGATACCATTTCTGGTTTTCGAAGAGCTTGGCAGTACAATGCTGGGATAAACGCAAGCACAAAGGTTTATGGAATGTTTAACTTCAAGGGTGGTTTTCCGATTCAAGCAATACGACATGTTGTTACTCCTTCGGTTGGGTTGTCGTATCGCCCCGATTTTAGCGAGGATTTCTATGGTTTCTACCGTGATGTTCAAATCGATACAACTGGTAAAACTGCACGATACTCAATTTTTGAGCAGACACTCTTCGGTGGACCCCCTTCGGGGAAAAGTGGTGCTGTTAATTTTCAGCTAGGGAATAACCTTGAAATGAAGGTTAGGTCAAGCAAGGATACCACATCAAACTTTCGTAAAATCAAAATCCTTGAAAGTTTCAACTTTTCAACATCCTATAACCTGCTAGCCGATTCAATGAACTGGAGTCCGGTTTCGTTCTCGGGCAGAACCACACTATTCGAAAAGGTCAACGTTAGCCTTTCGGGTCAGCTTGACCCCTATGCCCTTGATCAAGCTGGCAGCAAGTACGATTACTTCCAATATCATGTTGACGGGAGTCCATTCCGGCTTACATCGGCTAGGGTTAGCGTTGGCTTTGCAACAAGCGGTGGTAGTACCGATGGTTCATCGGGATCAAGGCAGCAGGGGGCTGGTTCGTTCATGATGGGCCCCGACACCGGTGATCCCATGTTTGGCGAATCGCTGGGAGCATCGTTTGGTGATGCCGATTATGTTGACTTTTCTGTTCCCTGGACTTTGCGCCTCGACTACTCGTTCTCATATACAAAACCACGGTTTGAGAAGAATACCATACAGAGCGTCTCATTCTCTGGCGATCTTAGCCTAACCCCAAAGTGGAAGATTGGGTTCAGTTCGGGTTACGACTTCAAGAAGCGGCAGCTAACCACTACCGCCCTCAACTTCTTCCGCGACCTCCATTGCTGGGAGATGAGTTTGGCGGTGGTACCTGTGGGGTATTTGAAAAGTTTTAGCTTTAGGATAAATGTTAAATCGGCAACCCTAAAGGATTTGAAGTGGTCGAAGAGGGAAAGCTATCAGGATAATTTCTAGAAGCACTAAGCTAGTTGAGAACGTTTTGCTACTTTTGTTTTGCATAATAAAATCAATCTTTCACTAAATCATAAAGTAATGAAAAGGATTATTAATACAGAAAATGCCCCGAAAGCGGTAGGCCCATACAGCCAAGCTGTTGAAGCAAATGGTTTCCTCTTTATATCTGGACAAATCCCCATTGACCCTGCTTTGGGCAAAGTAATTGAGGGTGGTATTACCGAGCAAACCGAACAGGTTCTGAAAAATATTGGGGCAATTCTAGCTGAAGCAGGGTTGGACTTCTCGAATGTAGTTAAAACAACCTGTTTACTTGACAATATGGATAATTTTGCTGCCATGAATCAGGTTTATGCAAAATACTTTACCCATGAAATGCCTGCTAGGGCAGCATTTGGAGTGGTGAAGCTGCCACTTGGGGTAATGGTTGAGATTGAGGCAATTGCAGCAAAATAAAAAAAACCTCGGGAAGCCGAGGTTTTTTTTTATTTATTAGTATGGTGTTATTCAGCAATAACCTCGAAGGCAATGGTAACTTTCACATCGCGGTGAAGCTTAATTTCTGCTGTATAACTTCCAACCTCTTTGATGTGGTCGGCATTAATGGTAATAGTTTTTCTGTCAACCTCGAAGCCTTTCTCTGCGAGAGCTTCAGCAATTTGAATGGTGTTAACAGAACCAAAAATCTTACCAGTTGAGCTAGTTTTAGCACCAATTGTAAGTTGCACTTTTTCAAGCAGTTTAGCAACCTCGTGAGCATCACCAACAATTTTTGCTTCTTTATGAGCACGCTGCCTAATATTTTCGGCGTGAATTTTCTTTGCTGACTCGCTCGCAATAATTGCATATCCTTTTGGGATAAGGTAGTTGCGGGCGTATCCATTCTTTACAACGACAATGTCGTCCTTGTGGCCAAGATTTTGAATATCCTGTTTTAGTATGATTTCCATTGTATGTTCTCTCCTAATTTATTTCAACAAATCGGTAACAAATGGTAGCAGAGCGAGGTGACGTGCTCTTTTTACTGCTGTAGCCACTTTTCTTTGGTACTTCAGCGAAGTTCCAGTAAGGCGGCGGGGCAATATTCTTCCTTGCTCGTTCAAGAATTTTTTCAGGAACTCAGGATCTTTATAGTCGATGTATTTAATGCCACTCTTCCTGAAACGGCAATACTTCTTCTTCTTAATCTCTACTGTGGGGGGGGTTAAGTAGCGAATTTCACTTTGATTCTGGTTCATGTTCTATTCCTCCATCTGTTTTTGTTCAACCTTAGCGTTCCTTTTCTTCTGAGCATACTCAATCGCATGTTTGTCCATCTTGAAGGTTAAAAAGCGAATGATGCGCTCATCGCGGCGGTATTGTACCTCTAGCTTCTCGATAAGGTCGCCTTCTGCCTTAAACTCAATAAGGTGATAGAAACCAGTGGATTTCTTTTGGATGGGGTAGGCCAGTTTTTTTAGTCCCCAGTTCTCCTCGTGTACAATCGTTCCGCCATTGTCGGTGATTATACCTCTGAACTTTTCAACCGCTTCCTTCATCTGGGCCTCAGACAAAACGGGAGTCGCAATGAAAACGGTTTCATACTGATTCAACATAGTTTACGTGTTTTTTTGTTTGTAAATAATTAGCCCGCAAAATTATTACTTTTTCATTTCATAGCAAATAATATCTGTAATTTTATTTACCAATTTGATTAAAACTCATTTTTTTTTATTTTCTAACTATATTCGCCCAAATTTTGAAGCCCATACAATCAGTATGAACCCTTTCCGAAGAGCTGTTTTTGCTATATTATGTTTCATACTTTTCTTCCCGAAGAGTTCTTTTGCCTCAACCGATACACTGGTGGCAAGCCCATTGATAGGGTTCAATGTTTATGGCGGTATTCTTGCGCAT
>CAYZSD010000081.1:0-14499 GCA_964481075.1 uncultured Rikenellaceae bacterium
AAATGATTGAAAAAAGGGGTGAACAGGTCAACGTAAGGCATATCCTGCTTAAACCTACCTTCACTTCCGATATGCTTCAGCAAAGCCATGATAAGCTCGATAGCATTGCTCATCTAATTAATTCCGATTCGTTAGCTTTTAGTCGTGCTGCTCAAATCTTTTCGCAAGACGAAAAGACAAGGCTTAGCGGTGGGTTAGTGATAAATCAACAGAAAGGAACTTCTCTTTTCGAGAAGGAACAGCTTAACCCCGCCGACTTCTACATCATTAGGAACCTAAAGGTTGGACAGGTTAGTGAACCCTTTGAGTCGCGCGATGTCCATGCAAATGTTGTTCATAAAATAATTGTTATAACAAGAATTATCCCGCAGCACAAGGCTACCTTGAACGATGACTATGCAATCATACAAAGCATGGCAAAAATGCAAAAACAACAGGAGCTTTTCCTTCAATGGATTAAGAACAACGTAAAAAAAACTTACATTCGAATCGACCCATCGTTTCGTAACTGTGATTTCGAACTCAAGGAATGGGTGAAGTAATTTCATTCATCCCAACTATTGAATGCAAGTAAATGGGTAAAACCATCTCTTCCGAATTTCAAAATCATTCAAAAGGAATGGTAAGCGCTGCTCCATACTTTTTAATCTTGTTTTTTTTGTTATTTACCTCGGCTTTTCACCAAGGCTCGCTCTATGCTCAAACCCAAAAAAAGCAGATTATAATAAAGCAGGCTAATTCTATGCGCAACCTTAGAAAGGATGGCGTTGAAATCCGAAGGTTGATAGGCGATGTGGTTATTCAGCACGAGGATATCACCATGAAATGTGATAGCGCTTACGAGTATTCGGGTTCGAATCGCTTCGATGCTTTCGGAAATATAGTTATTATTCAGGAAGATAGCCGATTATATGGCGACACCCTTTACTACGATGGTAACACTAAAACGGGCAAGGTTCGTGGAAAAATCGTTAAGCTAGTTGAAAATGATGCTACTCTAACCACTCGATTTCTCGATTTCGACACCCAGGCCAATACAGCAAACTTCTACAAAGGAGGTATTATTGTTTCCGATAGTGCAACCTTTTCAAGTAGCAAAGGTATCTACTATTCCAACCGTAAGCTTTTCATTTTCAGCGGTGATGTACGATACCTCAATCCAGATATTCTTCTTAACACCGACTCCCTTGAATTCTATTCTGAAACAGACATAATTAATTTTTATGGCCCAACACGAATCTACAACGAAGAGAACTATTTGTACTGTCAACAAGGCTGGTATGATCGTAAAAACGAAGTGGCAGAGTTTTTACGTAACACATTTATCGACAATGGAAGTCAACGGTTATTTGGCGACAGAGTGTTCCATAATGGCAGGGATAAGTTCTCTCAGGTAACCTCTAATGCCTGTTTGATTGATACAACAAGAAACCTTATCCTTTATGGTGGATTAATCAACTTCTTCGAAAAATCGGAATACTTTGAGGCAAAGGAAAACTCGTTGGCCATTTCTATATCCGAGGAAGGAGATTCCCTCTACCTGCGTGCCAACATTTTAACTGGCAATTCAGTAAAAGATACCATTCATTCCGATTCAACCTACCACCTTTTGAAGGCAATGGGCAACGTCAAGTTTTATAGGACCGACATGCAGGGGATATGCGATTCAATGGTTTACCACAGCCGCGACTCAATTCTCCACATGCACATCGACCCAATACTATGGAATGAAGACAACCAAATAACTGCTAACTACATAAATATTTTCTTTAAGAATGAGGTGGTTCACCAGATGAATTTTATGGGTAATGCATTTGTATGTTCTCAGGAAGATTCCTTAAAGTTTAATCAGATTAAAGGTAGAGAAATTGTTGGCTTTTTTAGTAATGGCAATCTGCGAAGACTCGATGTAAATGGTAACGGAGAAACCGTCTATTTCATTCGCGACCAAGATGTTATCACTACTGTAAACCGAGCTGAAAGTAGCAGGCTGTCAATTCACATCTTGAACAATCAGGTAACAAGCATTCTTTTTAGAGAAAATCCTATAGCCAACCTTTTCCCTCTCGATAAAGCGGCCCCTGAAGATGTTATGATTAGAGGATTCCAATGGCACAATGATAAACGGCCACTATCAAAGTTTGATATTATTCCAAAAAATCTAGACCTATCATTCCATATTCCTGCTCAGGAAAGGGCAAACTTTGACAGAGATAAAAAAAATTACCCTGTTGAATCGTTATGATTAAACAGGGTAAACAGTTTATTAGCGTTCTGTAGTTCTGTGGGAACAACAAAGCCAATAAGCAAAAGAAAAGCGGCTAGTATTCGTCCTCGTTAAAGAAAAAATCCTCCTTTGTCGGATAATCTGGCCAAATATCCTCGATGCTCTCATATATATCACCTTCATCTTCAAGTTCTTGAAGGTTTTCAATGACCTCAAGAGGTGCTCCAGAACGAATTGCAAAATCAATAAGTTCCTCTTTTGTAGCGGGCCAAGGTGCATCCTCGAGTTTTGATGCTAATTCAAGTGTCCAATACATATATCAGTCTCGTGTTAAACGTTTGAATAACTGTTAGTTACATTTTTTGTTATTAATACAAATATATAAAAAAATAATTTAAACTCTAGGTTGCCATGAAATTTGATAATAATTTATTTCAAGGGCAACGATTCGCGAAAGGGTAAAGAAGAAATCGCTCAGGCGATTGAGGTAGATAATAAGATTTTCAGGGATTTGCTCCTCTTCAGCCAAATGAATAGTGAACCGCTCTGCTCTTCGACATACAGTCCGTGCTACATGGCATAACGAAATTGAAGGATGCCCCCCAGGGATTACGAATGAGGTCAATGGTTGGAGCTGGCTATCCATGTAGTCAATTTCCTTTTCAAGGAACTCAATGTCAGAGCTATGAATCGGAGGAATCTTAACCTTACAATCTGTACAATCGGCAGCTAGAATTGATGCACAAGTCATTAGCCTATCAAGGATCTCCAGTAAAACCTCTTTCCAATGATTGCTTAATTCCTGGTCGCGCAGCAGGCTTGTGAAAGCCATAAGCTCATCTACAGTTCCATAAGCTTCAATTCGGGGATGATATTTTGGTACCCTCTTCCCCCCTATTAACGAGGTACTTCCCTTGTCTCCTGTTTTCGTATATATTTTCATTTACACATTATTGTTATTGAATTACTCCTTCAAAAAGACTTGTTGAATTTTAATAGGATTAAGGTTAACTTCATCGGATTCAATAAGTCCATCGCGCAAACGTACAATCCTTCGTGCATGACGAGCTATATCCTCCTCGTGAGTAACAACAATAATGGTATTCCCTTGTTCATAGATCTCCTCGAAAAGATTCATGATATCAATGGATGTTTTAGAATCGAGGTTTCCAGTTGGTTCATCGGCAAGAATAATTGAAGGATTATTAACCAGAGCACGAGCCACAGCAACCCTCTGACGTTGCCCCCCAGAAAGCTCATTGGGCTTATGCAGCATCCTATCGTCAAGCCCAACATTGGCTAAGGTCTTCTCGGCCATTTTAAGCCTTTCAGGCTTACTTATTCCTGCATAAATAAGTGGTAACATTACGTTCTCCAATGCGGTGTACCTCGGCAAAAGGTTGAATGTTTGAAAAACAAAACCAATCTCCTTGTTTCGGATTTCTGCAAGGCTGTCATCCTGCAACCGACTCACATCAGTACCATTTAGAACGTAGCTGCCAGAGGTTGGGGTATCGAGACAACCCAAAATATTCATGAGAGTTGATTTACCCGATCCCGAAGGTCCCATTATGGCAACGTACTCATTCTTAGCAATATTTAGCGACACCCCTTCAAGAGCCTTAACTATTACTGTACCAACCTTATAGTACTTTTTTATGTTTGTTATTTCGATTAACAAATCGTTACTCATATTGTATGCGTTTTATATTTCGATGTATGACAACAGAAACGTTTAAAAGTTTATATTGAAATGCTGTTTTGGTATTCCACTTTTAAAAAATACTATGCCAAAAGTAAAGAAATCGAGACTTACGCTAACGTACCTACTGCAAGAAATTATTCTCCATGTTCTGTGCATCTCATTACTCCACCGAATATCATCAAAAACAATGATTGAATCCTCGGTAGCGTATTCCAAACACTGCTTATAATACCGCAGGGTTGGCTCAGGCAAATGATTACCATCAATAAAAACCAAATCTACATACTTTGTTTCACGAAGAACCTGAGGTAGAGTATCGTCGAATGCACCCTCAATAATCTCTACGTTTGTACAGCGCATTCTACTCAGGTGATTCTTAGCTATTGCTACACGATGGGTATCGCCCTCAAGGGATATTAGCCTTGCATTTCGATAGCCTTTTGACAGATACATGGTGCTTATTCCCACAGAGGTACCCATTTCAATTATGATTTTGGGTTGAAAATGGCTACAGATTCTGAAAAGTAAACCACCAAGCTTTGGGTTAACAGAAGAATTTCGAATAAGCCTGCTTAATGTTTGAGTTGCCGAATCGTTATAGCTTCCAGCACCAAAACTGCTTCTTTGAATTTGATATGATTCTTTTCTTAAACTGCCACAAAATGCTCCTATCTCTTCCAATTCAGGTCTTTGCTCTTTTTCCATAACAACGTTACGAAGAAAGCTATACACAAACGGAGAGTGCACGCCATACCCTTCAGTTGATTTAGCAGTTAGCTTAAACTTCAGAAAATCCTGAGCAAGCCAGGTTCTTTTTGATAGTTTGTTCAATACTTTAGCTTTACAACATCAGAGCGAAATTACAGGCTTTTTATTGTGCTATAACCCATTTTTTTTGGATTACATTTAAAAAATCTTTGGGGTTATCAATATCTAAAAACATTTTATCTTTGAAATTATATTAAACACTTAAATTCTTTTTTAATGAAAGCAATGGTATTAGCGGCAGGGCTAGGAACCCGTTTAGGAGAGCATACTCTCAATAAGCCCAAAGCACTTGTTGAGATTGGCGGTAAACCCTTGCTGGCTCATATTCTTGAAAAGTTACAAGCCAATGGTTTTCAGGAGGTTGTTATTAATGTTCATCACTTCGCGTCTCAAATTATTTCTTACCTTGAAGCAAATGACTTTAAAATGAAAATATTGGTTTCTGACGAAACCAATAAGCTCATGGACACAGGAGGTGGAATACTGAATGCGAAATCCTTCCTTGAGGGCAACGAGCCATTCTTGGTTCATAATGTTGATATTCTATCGGATGTTAACCTTAAAAAACTTATTGATTATCATAATGAGGAAAAACCTCTTGCAACCCTGGCTGTTGGTGAAAGAAAATCATCGCGTTACTTCATTTTCGATGAGACTATGAAGCTTGTTGGATGGAAGAATAACCTAACGGGAAAGGCTGTTATTCCCACCCCTGGCATTGGGATTCTAAAGAATTTTGCATTCGCAGGCATACATGTAATTAGTCCAAGCATCTTTAATCTTATTAAGACAAAAGGGGCATTCTCAATAGTTGATGCCTACTTAAGCCTTTGCTCAAACCATCTGATTGTTGGATATGATACAACCAACAGTTTTACGCTGGATGTTGGTAAACCCCAAAACCTAGAGAAGGCGGAAGAATACCTAAAATGTGTTGGTTACAAATAAATGAAAGACAAATTCTCATCAGATATTGACCCATACTGTCAAGACAGTTATGAAGAAAATTTTGGACATCGTCCTGCAGGTGATATAACTAAAATAAGTGAAAAAGATATACCAGACCACGATATTCTATTTGCAGGCTTTCCCTGTCAACCCTTCAGCATAATCGGTCAAATGCAAGGCTTTAGCGATATCAGGGGAACACTTTTTTTCGATATTGCAAGGATTATAAAGCATAAGCAACCTAAAACTTTTATATTGAAAAATAAAAACGATTAACCATAGTGCCCAAATAGAACAGCTAACCAGCTGTTGGTTGTGCAAAACAAAACACTAAAACCCCCGAATTCGAAACCCTATTCGAATTCGGGGGTTGAGTGCTGAAAAAGCTATGGTTGTATCCTGATAATCAATCGAAGGCTAAAAAATCTTACCTAATAACCGAAAATCTCCTCAAGGGTTAACTTCTTAATTGGACCAAATTTCTTGTTTAATTCCTTAAAATCAACTACTTTTTCATTTCCAAGAACTATATAAGTCTTTGGCTTATTCTTAACATAATTATCGTTAAAGCGTATCACGTCATCAATGGTCATACCTGGAATAGTTTCAAAAAAGGTTTTACGAAGATCTTGAGAATATCCCATTCTTTGAGCAGTGATATAGTTCCATATCACGCCCATTTTTGTTATTCTTTCGTTACGAATACCACTAATGATAGCATCCTTAGCTATTTCGAATGATTTTGGTGATACGGGCATGTCGTTGTATAGCTCATCGAACGCTGTAAAGGCTTCAATTATTTTATCGTTCTGGGTTGCTATGTAGCCACTATTCATAAAGGGGCTATTGGGGTTGCTTGGTGTACTGTAAAAAGAACGAGCAGCATAAGCAAGCCCTCTCTTTTCGCGGAGTTCTTGAAAAACGATGGTGTTCATACCTCCACCAAAGTAAGCATTATATAACCTTACAGTTGGCAACAAGTTAATGTCGTAATTAGCACCTCTGCTAATTAGCTGAAGGAAAGACTGTGCGGCATTGTAATGAGAAAAAACTACCCTATTTGTATTTGTTTCTAGCTCAACAAACTGGACTGGGGTTGGTATTTCAACAAATTGATTGGGAATTGCTTTGTGTGTTGTAACCATATCAATGAGTTCATTCGGTGACAATGTTCCGTAGTAGAGAACCTTATGAGAGAAATTTGACAAATCTTTAATCTTGTTGGTTAAGGTTTCTGGTTTCAGCCTCTTCAATTCTCTTGTACTAATGATATTTTTATTCGGTGATTTTGAACCAAAAATCGAGTAGTCGAGCAAAGCACTGAATACTTGCTGCTGATTTAGCTTTGCATTCTCTCGCTCCTTGATTATATTGTCAATATACTTTGCTAAAGCTTCCTCATCGGGCTTGCAATCGGTTAGCAAAGATTCAAGAAGCTGAGCTGCTTTCTGCTGATTTTCGCTAAGGCCACTCACCCATACGTAAGTTTGATCGCGGGAAGAAAAAACGTTAAAAGAGCATGCTAACTTATAGAATTCTTGGGCAACTTCGGCAGCCGTAAGCTTCGAAGTACCAACAAACTCCAAATATCCTGAAGCAAGGTTAAGCATTGGGTCGTGATCTTGACCAAAAGGGAAATAGTAGTATAAGGTGAAGGTATTGTTCTCTACATTACTCTTGTGAATAAACTCTATTCCAAGTGTATCAATCTTGGTCATATCATTCTCGTAATCAACAAAAACAGGCTCAATATCAGGCACTTTCCTATCCCTAAACGCTAAAAGAAACTCCGATTCCACATCTCGATTGATATGAATTGGGGTTATTGGAGGCTTCTGCACAAGCTCCACCTGAGGTTCACCCTTAAGCTTATTCACAACAACATAGTTGTTTTGGAGTTTCTCGTTGGCAAACGTTGTTAGCTCTTCCTTGGTTATCTTGCTAAGCTCATCATTGTAAGCCACAACGTTCGACCATGGAACCCCATTGATATAGCTGTCCGACATAAACCAAACCCTTCCATTATTGCTCTCCAAGCGCTTCATCTCCCTTAGCTTAAGGTTATTAATAGTTGCTTCAAGCATCCAATCGGGGTAATCACCCTCCTTAAGAAGGTTAACCTGTTCAAGAAGGATTTCCCTTACCTCCTCAAGGGTTTGAGAGGCCTTATTCTGACCGTAAAGAATTATTGATGAATAATCGGCAAATCGATTAAAGTAAGCACCCGAATTTAAAGCCTTCTGCTGTAGGTTAATATTCAGGTCAATTAATCCTGCTTTTCCGTTGAAAAGCATTTGAGTGAGTAGATCGGCTATCATAGCCTCACGGCTAGAAGCTTTATCGAAACGGAAACCAATGTTTATCATTTCTGCCTCTATACCAAAAACATCAACTACAATAGGCTCCTGAATGGGCTTCTCCTGCTCGAATGTAAACGGAGGCAACTTCTTAGGCTTTAGCTTTCCAAACTCTTTGTTGATGACAACAATAGCCTCATCGGGATTAAAGTCTCCCGAAAGGATTATTGCCATGTTATTGGGAACATAGTACTTATCGAAGAATTCACGGATATTCTTCATGGAAGGATTTTTTAGGTGTTCGGCTTCCCCTATGGTTGTTTGCTTTCCGTATGGATGGTTAGGGAAAAGAGCCTTATTCATCGCTTCCCAAACCTTCCGAATATCCCTGGTAAGGGTCGTATTCTTCTCCTCATACACCGTTTCCAACTCTGTGTGAAACAGCCTTAACACGGGATCGGTAAATCTTTCGGCCTGAATAGCAGCCCAATTCTCAAGCTGGTTGCTTGGAATATTTTCGATATAAACCGTATAGTCGAACCAAGTGGCTGCATTGGTACCTCTTGAGCCAATAAGCTTCATCAGCTTATCGTACTCATTTGGAATTGCATACTTCGATGCCTCATACGAAATGCTATCAATCTGTGCATAAATGGCCTTCCTAACCTCTACGTCTTTTTCAACTCGATATACCTCGAAGAGTGAATCGACCTTTTGAATTAATGGACGCTCCTTTTCCCAATCAAGTGAACCTATTCTTGAAGTACCTTTAAACATCATGTGCTCAAAGTAATGAGCTAATCCTGTTGTTTCTGAAGGATCGTGCTTGCTACCAACCCGAACTGATACAGAAGTTTGGATTCGAGGTTCATCTTTGTAAACACTCATATAAACCTTAAGACCGTTGTCGAGTGTATAAATCCTTACTCCCATTGGGTCGTTGGGCACAGTCTCGTATTTGAATTGCTTTTGACATGAACTAAACCCTATAAGGGTAATAATTCCAATTAGTAGAGGAAAAATTCGTTTCGTCATAATTTTAGGTATAATTTATTAGGTGAAGTTAACTTTTTGGTTACTATATTATTCTATGATACCTTTTATCATAAAAAGATTAATTGAGGTTGTATTCTATTTGCTATTTTTTCGAGATTTATTTGATCTTACAACTCTTTTCTCCTTCATAAAAAAGAAATCCCTTTGCTTCAGCTTATCCTCTGGATGCCTTGCAACGAAAACCTTTTTCAAACTGTAAGGATCTATACCCGTGTAGAATATGGTAGATGCTAATGTCATGGGTGTTGGAGTAAAATCCTGTACTTGTTCTGGCTGTATCTTCAAAATGTGCATTTTTTCTGCAAGTCTTTGCATGTGCTCCATCTTACAGCCTGGATGGCTTGAAATGAAGTAAGGTATAAGTTGTTGATTTAATGAATACTTACGATTTATTTCTTCAAACTTTTCTTTAACTACCTCAAATATTCTGAAGGAAGGTTTTCGCATTGCTCTAAGAACTTCATCATCAGTATGTTCTGGGGCAACCTTAAGCCTACCCGAAACGTGGTAACGCACAAGCTCTTCGAAATACTCTCGATTGGTATAATCGTCCCATTGGGAAAAGAGATCGTATCGAATTCCGCTGCCTACAAAGGCCTTCTTTAAACCCTCTACTTTCCTTACCTCTCTGTAAAGGGTAATTAATGACTTATGGCTATGGTTAAGGTTTTTACAAATACCTGGGTAAATACATGAGTGCTTCTTACACTTCTTGCAAACCTCCAAATCAATACCTCTCATCATGTACATATTAGCCGAAGGTCCACCCAAATCGGATATATATCCTTTGAAATCATCCATCCTGACAATAGCCTTCACTTCGTCAAGAATCGATTCCACAGATCTACTAGAAACAAACTTACCTTGATGGGCAGAAATTGTACAGAAGCTGCATCCACCAAAACACCCACGGTGAATATTTACTGAGAACTTTATCATCTCCCATGCTGGTATGGTCTTTCCTTTATACCTCGGATGCGGCAACCTCATGTAGGGCAGATCCCAAATGGCATCCATTTCATCTGAGGTTGCCAGAGGAAATGGAGGATTAACTACCACTTGCTGTTCCCCAACGGGTTCAACGATCCGTTGAGCAACCATTTTGTTAGATTCCTCTTCAATGATTGCGAAGTTTGCACCAAACTTTTCGGGATGCTTTAAGCATTGCTCAAAGCTATTTATTGTAATGGTTTCACTGTCTGATGAATCTGTCGTTTCCCTCTCGGTAATAAATGCTGTCTGAGGAATTGTTTTCAGATTGCGAACCTGATTTCCTTTGGCAATTTGGTTTGCTATTTCAATAATTGGCCTTTCTCCCATTCCATAAACCAGCACATCGGCCATAGAACTTACTAGAATACTCGGCATGAGGCTATTTGACCAGTAATCGTAGTGAGTTAACCTTCGAAGCGAAGCTTCAACCCCACCAATTACAAGAGGTACATCTGGAAACAGATTCTTTATTATTTTCGAGTAAACGTTAACAGCATAGTCGGGCCTAAAGCCCGATTTTCCCCCGGGGGTGAAAGCATCATCACTTCTAAGTCTTTTATTAGCAGTGTAATGATTTACCATCGAGTCCATGTTTCCCGATGTAACAGCAAAGAATAACCTTGGCTCACCAAGTTTGCGAAAATCCCTGAGATCATCACGCCAATTGGGTTGAGGGACAATTGCAACCCTGTAGCCATCCTTCTGAAGAATTCTAGCAATTACCGCAGCGCCAAATGATGGGTGATCAATGTATGCATCGCCAGAAAAAAGGATTACATCAGCTTGCGTCCAACCCAATGCCTCCATTTCATGACGAGATGTAGGCAAAAACCCATCACTATTTCTATTACTAATCAATGTATATCAATAATTTAAACCTATTTATTTCGATAAAGAATTGAACTATCACCATAGCTTAAGAAACGAAACTCATTGGAAAGTGCGAAGTCATAAACTTTTCTCCAATCCTGGCCAATGAATGCTGCTACAAGCAGCAATAGGGTACTTCGAGGTTGATGGAAGTTGGTAATCAGTGTGTCAACCACCCTAAACCTATAGCCTGGAACAATTATCATGCTTGTGCTTGACATCAGGTAGCTACCATTAGTAGAATCAATATAGCTCCTAAGAGCTAGAAGTGCTTCACTAACAGAATAGTTCGAAGGTTGTTCAAAACCATCCCACTGGTTCACAAGTAATCCTTGCGATATCCCTTTGCTTTCTATGCATTTAACTCCAAGCCAGTAAAGACTTTCAAGGGTCCTCATGGATGTGGTACCCACAGCAACAATTCGTCCTTTTGAATTTAAAATCGAATCAATAAGACTTTTTGAAACGTAGAACCGTTCGGTGTGCATCTCGTGCCCGTCAATGGTATCGCTTTTTACAGGACGGAATGTTCCTGCCCCAACATGAAGTGTTACTTCATCCAATTTAACGCCTCTTTTCTTGAGGGTTTCGAGTAGTACTGGGGTAAAGTGAAGTCCTGCGGTTGGGGCAGCAACAGAACCTTCTGGTTTGGCGTAAACAGTCTGGTATCTTGTTTTATCCTCATCCACTGGCTCCCTATTAAGGTAAGGAGGTATTGGTACCTTCCCAACACATTCAATAATTTGACCAAAAGTAACTTGTTGCCCCTCCCAAGAGAATTCAACAATAGCACCATCGCTATTCCTTTCAATCATTCTTGCGAAAAACGTAACTCCAATCGGAGGAAGGGGTAATGTTAAAACATCATTCTTCCAGCGCTTTACATTTCCTACTATGCACTCCCATCGTGTTGTGCTTGTAGATGTAAATGCTTTTTGATAGTCGCTTGGTTCTAAAGGATTTAAAAGGAATACTTCAATCCTTGCTCCACTATTCTTGGTAAAAATTATCCTTGCCGGAACAACCCTTGTGTTGTTGAAAACCAATAAATCGTTAGTCGATACGCAATCAACAACCGATGAGAAGGTTGATTCGGAAATGCTACCATTTCTATATACCAGAAGCTTCGAAGAATCTCTTTGAGAAAGGGGAAACTTAGCTATACGATTATCTTCGAGATTGTAATCGTAATCGGTTATCCTTATGCTTCTATAAGTTGTCATTTGTTTTTCTTCGCCCAAAAAATGGTTACCTTTGCGCTGTAAAAATAATATTTTTAGCAAGATGAATTACAAAATTGGCGATAGGGTGCGATTCCTAAACGATGTGGGTGGTGGACGGATAGCTAGGATTATTGACAAGAAAACATTAGGGGTGCTTGGAGATGATGGTTTTGAGATCCCTGTGCTTATATCGGAGGTTGTGCTTATTGACACTGCAAGCGATGGTTTTATTCGAAAGAATGATAACGAAATAGCAAAAACTTCTAACCATTCTTCACCGCTTTCAAAGAAAAGTTCAAAGCCCAATAATGATTCCGAATTAATTGATAGTCAAACCATTAATGTATCTTTTGGTATAACAAATACAGTTGTTAATGAACTTCCTGAGATTAATTTCATCAGTAAACATGAAACAAAAGATCCTGATGGAGAATTGGTTGGGCTTTTTGTTGCGTTTGTTCCAAAAAAACAGGAAGATATAATTAACTCTGATCATGATGTTTACATCATAAACGACAGCCCTTTTAGAGCATTCTACACTATATCGAAATGGGAGGAAGAAGGGGTCGATCCAATAAAGGCAGGGTTTTTGTATCCTGATACGAAGGAACATATAACCACTTTTAAAAGGCAAGAACTGAATAGTGAGATAATATTAAACATCCAGGCTTTATTCTTTAAGAATAGCAGGTTTATACCTCAACAGCCTGAATTTTTTGATTTTAAGGTTAATTCTTCTAAGTTTTTTAGAGCAGGTAGCTTCACTGATAACGATTTTTTCGAAGAAAGAGCTTTAGTGGTATCCATAGCCGACACAAAGAAGGAGGTTGTGCTTAAAACCTTAACTGATAAGGTTATTGCTGAATCAATTAAAGAGAAGGATACTACTCAAGTTGTTGAGGTTAAACCAAAAGAACCTGATGTTGAGGAAATTGACCTTCATATTGAGGAACTTGTTGAGAATCCAACTAGTTTTACCTCAGGGCAAATGCTTGAAATTCAGATTGCTCGATTTCGAATTGCCCTAGAGGGTGGACTAAAAGGGAAAACAAGAAAAATGGTATTCATACATGGTGTGGGCAATGGAAAGTTGAAGCATGAAATTCGGAGAGAGCTGGAGAAGAACTACCCAAAGCTTCGCTACCAGGATGCATCGTTTAGGGAATATGGTTATGGAGCCACAATGGTTTTTCTTAGATGAGGCTTTTAAATGCTTTACTAATTGTACTAGTAATTCAAGTAAATCAACATAAACATTTGTATTTTAACACCATATTGTTCTTTGATTGTTATAGAAAACAGCAGACCGTTCTACCGCGTTGCACTAGCACCGAGGAAAGTCCGGGCATCGTAGAGCACCATGCTTCCTAACGGGAAGATACCCGTGAGGGTATAGTAGCGTAACAGAAAACAACCGTCCGCCTACTTGGGGATAAGGGTGAAAAGGTGGGGTAAGAGCCCACCGGCTCTGTTGGTGACAACGGAGGCCGTACGCCTTATGGGATGTAAGACCATGTATATCGCAATTGCAGGGGAAACCTATGCTACAGGGCTGCTCGATCTGATCTCGCCTGGCGGGAATTGCGAGGGGTAGGTCGCTTGAGCTTACTGGCAACAGTAAGCCTAGATAAATGGTAGAAATCCGTTTCGATGGTTACAGAACCCGGCTTACAGGTCTGCTGTTTTCTTTTAATGATTAAACAAATCTGGATTCCTGAACGCCAGTATCTTCTTCGCCATATCCATCGATACACGTGCTTGATTATGGTTGGGGTTTATTTCTAATACTTTATGAAAATCATTAATGGCAGCAGGTAAGCTACCGCTCTGCCACCTTACTTTCCCCCGAAAGAAGTAAGCCTCGGCGTTCAATGGGTCACCCTCAATGGCCTTAGATAGGTTGATTTCTGCCTCACTAAGGTTTCCAGCATAAAGGGCTTGAACGCCCAAATCGTAATACTTAGTCATATTTCAAAAGAAATCGTCAATACAAGTGATTATTTATCAAATAATTGTAAACCTCAAGGGTTGTTAAAAATTGTATGTTCTTACCTTGCTTCAATGAGTTTCGTATAAAAGTTGAGCTAATGTCGATTATCGGTGCATCAATTGCCTCAACCCTATACTTCTTAATAACTCTATTAATATCGCTTCCTAGCCTTGGGTACATAAGTATTCTATACTTAGAAAGTATTTCTTGATAGTTCTTCCACTGTTCGATACAATCCACTGAATCGGAGCCAAGGAGCAAGGAGAACTCATGGTCTGGGTAACGAGAAGTTAAATGGGTAAGTGTATCAATAGTGTAGGAAGGGCGAGGAAGCTGAAATTCGATATTGGAAACCAGCATCCTATCCTAGTAATCGGCTACAGCAAGCCTCACCATGTTCAAGCGATGGATTCCATCAGCAA
>CAYZSD010000082.1:0-14443 GCA_964481075.1 uncultured Rikenellaceae bacterium
ATCGATATCCTTAGCAAGGATTGCCTTGATAAGGTGAACGGGGTAAATATCCATGGGTAGAACCTTCTCATACTGACCAGTGATAACGTAAGCACGTTCTCCTCCATTTAGGTTGGTGTGCAATTTGAACTTCTTATCGGGTGCTAACCATGAGAAGAAGCTTCGTGAAACGCTATACTTTCCAAATCCAGGCAAAGCCCAACCTAGAAACTCGTAATGGTTGCCCTCTGGAATCACTGTAACCATATTATCGTAGAAACCAAGAAAGCCATTGGATGAAATCTTTGTGCCAGTGAGCACATTTCCGCTTATGAAACGAAGCTTATCGGGTGCTTGCATAAGGTTATCCTTCAGGATACTGCTAATGGATGCCCCTGTTTTCAGGATGAAGTAACGAGGTTTTTGAACCTCAGAACCAGCCAATGCAATAACCTTTGTGGCATCGTAAATACCCTTTATAAAAAGGCGGCCAATTATCACAACATCAAGAGCGTTTACAACCCAAACAATATCGCCTTTGTTAATGGGATCGATTTTATGGATTTGTATTCCCACATTACCTGCTGGATGGGGCCCTGAGAATTGGTTAATCTGAACACCCTTGGCCTTTGAAAACACATTGCTAGGTGGATAATCGGCGTTCACGTTCAGGTGGATTACTCCAATAGTAAGTTTTCTCAGAGCTTCTAAGCCTATCTGAAAAGCCTCGGCTTCATCCTTGATGGCAAAATCGATATCGGGTGCTAAGGGTGAAGTATCGAAGGCAGAAATAAAAATTGCTTTTGGAGTATCCGAAGGGTTGGCAACAATAGAATAAGGACGTTGTCTGATTACAGGCCAAACACCACTTTTTAGAAGTTTTTCAATAATCTGTTCACGAGAACAGTTCATTGGTTCTTCTTTGCCAAAATCAATGTATTCCTGAGTTTGGGCTGAACTAATAATCACCTCAAGAATCTTTCGTCTTTCGCCTCGTCTAATAAGATGTACAATCCCACTGATAGGGGAAGTAAATTGAATCTCAGGTCGATTCTTATCAATAAACAACGGAGATCCAGCTTTTACTTCGTCGCCCTCGCTAACTACAAGTTTTGGGGTAAGACCAGGGAAATCGATGGGTTTCACTGCGTAAGCCTCCGAATACTCGGCACGTGTGAAGACCTTTTCGGCTTCACCTTTCATGGGAATATTCAAACCTCTACGAATCTTATGAACCTTAGGCATGGTTAATGTTGTTAATTATTTCTAAAAACAAAGATAAAGAAATATTCCTTTAAAAAACTCGAAAAAAGTCAACAAATATAACATTCAACATGTTTCGATACGTTAAAAACCTGTAATTTATCACTTTTTGTTGTGTGTTTGCACTTGAATAGCGTTATTAACATCATTTGTATTTATTTTTGTAGCAAGTACAAACATACTTGCTGTCAAACTGAGACTTTTTAAAAAATCTTAAATAATGCAAATAAACATTTACCTTCGCTTCCTTCTAATCATTTTTGCGTTTTTTTGTTCGCATATCTGTTATTCTACAAACAACACATACAGCCGTCGAAATGTTCAAGGGAAAGCAAAAGAAACCTTAGAATTTGTTAATTCATCTGATATCAAAACAGTTACAATCCATAAACTAGGGTGGGAACTCTCCGAGCCTGCAATTGAACTCAACAGCATAGACAAGCTGCTTATTTCTTTTGATGACCTTTCTGAGAATCCTGGTACATATTCATATACTCTAACCCACTGTGATTCTAAATGGAATCCCTCTCCAATTTTTTACTACGATTTCATGACCGGTTTTGAAGTGAATGAGGTTAAGGATTATAGCTATTCGACTGGAACTATCTTTAATTACATGCATTGCCGGATTGAAATACCAAATAGCGACATCAAGCCAAAAATATCTGGCAACTATATCATTAGTATTTTCAACACCTATGAGCCCGATGAGATTCTAATCCAACGGCGTTTCATTGTATTTGAATCGTTGTTGAAAGTAGAAGCAAAAGTTCAGCAACCTCCTGTTGGAGACAAGAGAAACACTGGCCAACAACTTGAACTTAAAATAAATACAACTGGCATTAGGGTAACCGACCCCCATGGCGAGATAAGGGTAATTGCTTGCCAAAACTACCTTTTTCAAGGATGCTTTAGTAGTATTAAGCCAGTTCATATAAAAGGTAATGAGTTGGACTACTCGCATCCTGATGCACTGATTTTTGATGGTGGAAACGAGTTTAGAATATTTGACACGAAGAACCTGCGTTATTTAGGACAAGGACTGCAATCGATTGATTACTATGGTGGTGAGTTCCATGTTCAGCTTAAATCAGATGAAAATCGAGGAAGGCTAAAATATTCGAGATACTCTGATCTCAATGGTCGTTATGTGGTCAACCTCGAAAGGAGTCAGCAAAGCCATCTTGAAGCAGATTACTCGTGGATTTATTTTTCATTGAAATCACCTATTGAGGCTGATGCGGGCAAGAGCGTTTATCTTTTTGGTGAACTCACCGGATGGCAACTCAGTCCAGAAAATAGAATGATATACAACTATGAGCGTAGAGCATACGAAATTCGTCTTCTGCTAAAGCAGGGAGCCTACAGCTATCGGTATGTTTTGGCCGATGATTCAAGCGGACAGGTTGATATAACCCACTTTGAGGGAAGCCATTACGATACAGAGAATACATACATGGTACTAGTTTACTACAAGCCTTTAGGTGCAAGATATGAGCGAATTGTGGGGAATCAAAGGATAAACTCGCAGAATCAATAAAAAAATCAAAAAAGTCATAAAAAAGTTGAAAATAAATAATCTCATGCTTATCTTTGTCTGTATTTTAATCAATTCGTTGGCTTTATATTAATCATTATTCATTAATCATTCCAAACAATGTTCTTCCATGCTAACCTGAAGTTCCTAAGAGGAAAAATGGGGCTAACTCAGACTGAACTTGCTAATCAGCTTGGTCTTAACCGTTCATCGGTGAACAACTACGAGAATATGCTTGCTGAACCTCCCCTTGATCTAATGATTCGCTTTGCCGATTTCTTCGACATTTCGCTCGACACCATGCTTCGTCTGGATTTGACCCTACTCACACATGGGCAGCTCAAAGGGGTGATGCAAGGCTCCGATGCCTTTGTTAAAGGGCGAAACCTGCGTGTGGTGGCCACCACGGTTGGCGATGATAACATCGATAACATTGAACTGGTTGAGGCAAAGGCACAAGCAGGCTATCTTAATGGCTATGCAGATACGGAGTACATCGAGCAACTACCTGTTTTTAGGTTACCCTTTCTCAATCCAAGCAGAAAATATCGAACCTTCCAGATTGTTGGGGATTCCATGCTACCTATCCCGCCGGGGTCGTGGATTACCGCCGAGTACCTCGACGACTGGACAACCATAAAGAGCGGTTCTGCTGCTGTTGTCCTTACCTTAGATGATGGTTTAACGTTTAAAATTGTTGAAAATCAGATTGAAAGCAGAGGCTTGCTTAGGCTTAAATCATTAAATCCTGCCTATAAACCATATACCGTTAAGGTTTCAAATGTTAGAGAAATTTGGCTTTTCTCCCTGTATATCAGCCCTTTTCTTCCATCAGGTAATATAGAACACGAACAACTTCTATATGCTATCCAAGAACTTCAGAATGAGGTGAGGGAGTTGAGGGGCACGTTACAAGGTTAAGGGATTAATGTAAAATGTAGAATGTAAAATGTAAAATGTAAAAGTCCGAAGTTGGAAGTCCGAAGACGGAAGACGGAAGACAGTAGTCAGTAACCAGTAATCCATAACCCGTAACTTTAGACACTTTAGACACTTTAGACACTAAAAAATGAATCTCCAGGAAAAAATCAGCATACTATCTGCAGCAGCCAAGTACGATGTTTCCTGTTCATCGAGCGGAAGCGAGAGGGCTAATCAGCCCGGTGGGATTGGTAATGCTGCCAAAGCGGGTATCTGCCACAGCTTCGCTGATGATGGACGCTGCATATCGCTTCTTAAGATACTGTACACTAACAATTGCATCTACGATTGCGCCTACTGTGTTAATCGAAGATCCAACGATATTCCTAGGGCAACTTTCTCCGTTAAGGAGTTGGTGGACCTAACCATCGGTTTCTACCGCCGAAATTATATTGAAGGGCTTTTCCTGAGTTCAGGGGTGATAAATAGTCCCGATTTCACCATGGAAAGATTAACACGAGCTGTAAAGGAATTAAGGTTGACGCATAGATTCAATGGCTATATCCACCTTAAGGCAATCCCTGGAGCAGGTAAGGAACTGGTGAGAGAAGCAGGTCTTTATGCAGACCGTTTGAGCGTTAATATCGAAATCCCCAGCGAGCAAAACCTAAAAGTTCTTGCCCCTGAGAAGAATTACCCCAGCGTACTCACACCGATGCTTCAAATCAAGGAAGGGATTGTTCAGTACAAAGCGGAAAGCAAAATCTTTAAAAACACCCCACTTTTTGCCCCTGCAGGGCAAAGCACGCAGCTCATTATTGGTGCTACCCCCGATAGCGACAAACAAATCCTTTCGCTTGCAAGCGGTTTATATAGCAAAAACAATCTGAAAAGGGTTTACTACTCTGGATATAACCCTACTAACCTTTACGATAAAAGGCTGCCAGTAATTACCATGCCTCCATTGAAGCGAGAGAATCGGCTCTATCAATCGGACTGGCTGATGCGATTCTACCAGTTCTCTGTTGATGAGATAGTTACCGATGATTTTCCAAATCTCGATCTGGCTATCGACCCCAAGCTGTCCTATGCGCTTCGAAATCCTCATCTTTTCCCAATAGATGTGAATAACGCCGATTACCACATGCTCCTTCGCATCCCCGGTGTAGGCCCAAAGAGCGCAAAGATGATTCTGACGGCCCGTCGTCATCGTCGCTTAAACTCGGAGCATCTTCGCAAAATTGGAGTTGTTCTGAAAAGAGCAAAGTACTTCATTACTTGTAATGAGCTGCCATCTGGCACGATACAGGAACTAAAACCTGAAAGGGTAAAGCTACTGCTTACTACTGAACTGCGCAAACAATCGCTCCCAAATGCCCTTCAACTTAGCTTATGGTGAAACTACCACCAAACCAAACCAATAGAGAAATCCTTGAGTATCTTTACGATGGGACATTCATGGGTTTGCTTACGGCAATATTCCATGCTTTCAGCAGGAAGGAGAACCCCGATGCAATAATCCGACCCAATGGACAACGCTTGCTGTTTGCCAAATCATTTACAGTTGAGACAGAAGAATCGCTTTCGGTCAGGGTTTGGAGTGGCATTGAGAGGGTTGGAGGAAATCAGACCTGCGAACAGCTTTACCATGCATTCCTATCGCTTAGCCATGATGTTGAGCTGCTTATCCTCGACTACATACAGGAATTATTCTTCAAGAAGAAACCCATAATGACCGATTTAGGGAATAGCACCGTGCTAAAAATCCATAAATTGGACAGAAAAGTTCTGCGCGAAGCGCAACGTTCCATCATGTTCATCCGCTTTGAGAGGTCGGCCGACGGGACATACTTCGCTCCCTTTGCCCCAAAGTACGATGTTTTACCCCTTGTTATTGGGCATTTCAAGCATCGTTTTGCCGACCAGCACTGGGTTATCTATGATACTCATAGGGATTACGGTTTCCACTACGATTGCATAATGACTGAGCAAATCACAATTGAGAATCCAACTTTCTCAAGAGAGAGCGGGAAGCTGAGGGAGGGGCTGGAATTTTCTGGCGAGGACCATTATCAGCAGCTATGGCGCGAGTACTTCAAGTCCATCGCAATATCCGAAAGGAAAAACCCAACCTTGCAGCGAAGCTTTATGCCGAAGCGATTTTGGAAGTACCTTACTGAGAAGAGGATATGAGAAATGTTTGGAGGGGATGAAAAACATTGTAGAATCCTTGTTCGATACCTGCTTACCGCAGGCAAGTTCATTCTTTTCCTTCACACAACGTTTCCATGTCCCGACGAAAAAATGTCGGGACGATGGAAAGTCAGGACACCGCACTTCAATGACCCGAAATTAAAATCCCAACTCTTCGGCAATGGGCTTAAGCGTTTCGATGGAGAGCTCGGCAAACTCGTTGATGGGAATCCCAATCATTTCACATTCCATAATAGTATCGCGGTTTACGGAAGCCGCAAAAAGCTTTTCCTTCATGCGCTTAACCACCGATTTTGGCTTGATGCTGGCAATCTTCCTGTCGGGATACACGAGGGCTGTTGCAAAAATTAATCCCGTAATAGTTTCTCCGGCGGCGAGTGCGTGCTGGAATCGGGTAGTACGATCCATACCTGTTGCCATTTCGTTGTGCATACGAATTGCATCAATGGCTTCGTCTGGAAGACCATGCTCTTTGAGCATTTCTGCTCCCTCGAGGGAATGACGTTTGGGGTCAGCCTCAGTCCACTCCACATCGATGTCGTGGAGTAGCCCTGCAATACCCCAAACCTCTTCGTTCTCACCAAAGCGTTTGGCCAAAGCCCTCATAACAGCCTCTGAGGCAAGGCAATGAGCAATCATTTTGGGATTCTTTATATGCTCATGGAGTAACTCTAAATAATATTGTCGTGCTTGCATACTATTTTTTTGGCAAAAATAGTAAAAACACTAACCCCCACAATTCCTGTAAGCCATAAAGGGGTACTTAAAATCTGTTGGGGGCACAAGGGTTTCCTTCACCGTTCGTGGACTCGTCCACCGTAGAAGGTTAAATGGACCACCAGCTTTATCGTTTGTTCCACTACCCCGGGCACCTCCAAATGGCTGTTGACCAACAACAGCACCTGTTGGTTTATCGTTGAAGTAAAAATTGCCAGCGGCATATCGGAGTGCGGCACAAGCCTGATTTAAAGCATTCCTATCCTTCGAAATCACTGAGCCAGTTAAGCCATAGGGTGAAGTTTCATCAACAAGTTTTAAAGTTTCTTCCCAACTTTGATCGTCATAAACATAAATTGAAAGAACTGGACCGAAAATCTCCTCTTCCATAGTTACAAAATGAGGATCATTAGCACGTATAACTGTTGGCTCAATGAACCAACCTTTAGTACTATCGCCATTTCCTCCAAAAACAATCTCAGCGTCAGCTGAATTCTTGGCCATATAGATGTAATTCATTATGCTATTGAAAGCCGATTCGTCGATTACAGCATTCATGAAATTTGAGAAATCATTAACGTTCCCAACTTTTATCTCACCAATCATCTCCCCCATTCTATTCTTAATAGGTTCCCATAGCGATTTCGGAATGTATGCCCTAGATGCTGCTGAACATTTTTGCCCTTGATACTCAAAGGCTCCTCTAACCAAAGCGGTGGCAGCAACGTCAACTTCGGCGGTTGGGTGAACCAAAACAAAATCCTTACCTCCTGTCTCACCAACCACTTTAGGATACGACTTATACCTATGCAAATTATCGCTCACCTGTTTCCACAGCCTGTTAAATGTATTGGTTGATCCTGTGAAATGGATACCAGCAAGCATTTTATGTGGTACAACAGCATTACCTATTACCGAACCCTGACCGGGAACAAAATTTATGACCCCAGCAGGTAAACCTGCCTCCATAAAAATTTTCATCAGCATGTAATTTGAAAGCAGTGATGTTGTAGCCGGTTTCCATACTACGGTGTTTCCCATCAAAACTGGAGCCATATTAAGATTTGAAGCAATTGCGGTGAAGTTGAAGGGTGTAACCGCAAAAATAAAGCCTTCCAGGGGTCGATACTCCAATCTATTCACCACACCTACCTCAGAATGAGGCTGCTGGTTATATATCTCAGAAGCAAAGAAGGCGTTAAACCTTAAGAAATCTATCGTTTCACATGCAGCATCAATTTCAGCCTGAAAAACACTCTTCCCCTGCCCTACCATCGTTGCTGCATTCAACTTATGCCTGTACTTCTTAGAGATAAGTTCAGCAACTTTTAGATTAATACTTGCACGTTCAACCCATGAGGTATTTGCCCATGACCTATGTACGCTCAAAGCTGCATCGATGGCCATTTCAACCTCCTTTGGTCTAGCCTGATGGTAACGGGCGATTATTTTCTTGTTATCATGTGGCATGGTTATTTCACCCATGTTCCCTGTTCTAACCTCTTTTCCTCCAATGATAAGCGGTATCTCAACAACTGAATTACTTTGATTATCAATTTCTTCCATGAGTATTGCTCGTTCTGGTGAGCATGAATCGTAATGTATTATTGCCTCATTACTAGGACGTTCAAAATTAAAAATGGCATTATTCATAGTATCTCGATTTTGTTTTAACACTTATTTTCATTTCATTGCTTAAACCTTTTCGTTAAGCTTTATCGAACTAACAGAATAAGAATAATTTTGTTTAGATAAATTTTATATTACCAAAATTCTTTTCTTGCAATGCGCAAGTTTTAAGAGAAATACTGGTCTTATCATTGTCACATCAACAGAAATAGTATTTATGAATAGTAAATTTTTAGCTCTTTGTTTCATTTCAGCATTTATTGTCACTTCAATTTTTGGGCAAGGACAACGGCCAGGAGGTGGACAAGGTATTCCTACCGATTTTTTGGGTTCGGCAAGTGGTAAGGTGATTGATCAAACAACCAAAGAACCCATTGAATATGCCAACATTGTTTTCTATCGGATGCGCGATTCATCGATGGTTACGGGTGGAATAACAAATGAAAAGGGCGAATTCCATATTGAACGCTTACCTGCTGGTAGGTATTTTGGAGATATTAAGTTTATAGGATACAACACTTTGCATCTGGAGGCTTTTGCCGTTCATCCAAGGCAACCCGAGGCTTTACTTGGAGAAATAATGCTTATCCCGGCATCGGAAAATTTGGAAGCAGTAACTGTAACCGGTCAAAGGCAAATGCTTACCCATAATCTTGACAAGAAGGTTTACAATGTTGAAAGGGATATTAATGCCGAAGGTGGAACTGCACTTGAAATAATGCAGAACATTCCCTCGGTTGAGGTAGATATGGATGGGAATGTGAGTCTGCGTGGAAGCCAAAACGTTACCATTCTAGTTGACGGACGACCTTCAACTTACTCGAGTATTGAGGAAATTCCTGCAAGTATAATTGAAAGTGTGGAGGTGATAACCAACCCATCAGCTCGATACGATCCCGATGGGCTTTCAGGGATTATCAACATAGTTCTAAAAAAACGTAAGCAACCAGGTTATCATGGCATGGTGATGCTCACAGCAGGAACAGGTGATAAGTATAATGGCTCCCTAAACTTTAATTACCGGGAGAATAAGATTAACATTTTTACAAACATCAACTTCCGACAATTCAAAATGCTTGGAGAAACAATCACCGACCGGTTAACTTCAATTGGTGGTACTGAAAGTTTTCTGCTTCAAAATCAAGACTTTGAGCGAAAGGGACAGTTTCTTAACTTATCGGGAGGATTCGATTTCTTTATCAACAAAACAAATACCCTTACCTTTACAGGTGGCTTTAACTCAAGAAACTTCAATACCTATGATACAACCCTAACCGAAAACTTCTTCCCCATTGGAACACCATTGGATTCATATTCCCGCAAAAACAATGGAAACAACGGATTCTCATCATATAACCTAACCCTGAACTACAAATTTTTAGGTAAAAAACCAGGGCAAGAGCTGACCAGCGATATTTTCTATAACTCGAATAAAGGTGAATTTGGCAACGATATGAGCCAACTCTGGGATATTCTACTTCACCCAAATGCACAACCTTTATTTGAAAAATCTTACTCAGATTTACTTGGAAGCACAATAACTTTTCAAACCGATTTAGTTCAACCCATAGGGAATGGCGGACGACTTGAAACTGGATTAAAGGGAATGGTTCGCAATCAGGATAGTGATTACTCATTTGAACGACTTGATGGCATTTGGCTACCCGACACCATTCGGAGCAATCGTTTTGTTTATGACGAACAGCAGTACTCGGCATACGCAATATACTCAAACACCTTTGGAAAGGGTAAATTTAGCTACCAGGGAGGACTACGGGTTGAAAAAGCTTACACCTCTGCGCTTCAGAAGGTTAACAATGATAAACCTATTGACAGAGAGTTCCTTAACTTTTTCCCAAGCGCCCATGTGAAATGGGATATCAACGAAAAGAACTCAAGCCAAATAGCTTATAGCCGTAGGGTTAGTAGGCCAAATACACGTTTGCTTAATCCGTTTATCGACTATTCCGATCCCTTAAATTTAAGCACAGGAAACCCAATGCTCAACCCCGAATTCACTAACAGCATTGAGCTTAGTTACTTCAACAATCGCCCCAAAACAAGGCTGAGTGCTACAGTTTTCGCAAGGCAAACAAGTGATATTATTTCAAGGTACGTGGAGGTTTACGTTGACGAGACTGGGAAAAGGGTTGCCATGTCAACATTCCACAACATCGACAAAAGCGAAAGCGTTGGGGTTGAAGGAGTAGTAACTCAAACCGTTACATCTTGGTGGAGGATCAATGCGAATGCCAGCTACTTCACCATGAAGTTGTATTCACCTTCTCTCGATGAAAGGGCAAGTCAAGGTAATAGCTGGACAGCCAGAGCAACTTCAACCTGGAATGTTGGAAAGAACGTTGAAATACAATTAAATGGCAACTATCGTTCTCCTTCGGTTTCGGTAGGTGGAGCAATGCGTTTTTGGCAAACTGGTGGTGGTCAAGGACGAACCGAGGAAATGTATTGGTTTGATTTGGGAGCAAGAATGAATGTCCTTAATCGGAAAGGAACAATTACACTTCGTGTAAGCGATTTTCTCAACTCTATGACCTTTAGGTCCGAAACATGGGGTCCAAATTTTACAAGCAACATCGAGCGAACTCGAGAAAGCAGGGTGGTTTGGTTAGGTTTTTCATACCGTATTAACGAATACAGAATACGAAGAGAGCGCCGCTCAAATAGCGATGATATGGATATGGATTTCGAATAGGAATATTATTGGGATGCAGACTAATCCTCCCAATTACTTTTTAATAAAGATTTGAGGGTTATAGCCATATTCTTCGTCGAAAGAAATAATATACATTCCTTTACTCAACTGAAAGGTTGGGATATGAATTCTTCCCAAAACATCCCCCTTATACACTGTCTCACCTTTCATATTGATTATTCTAAAACCAACAATACCGTTGTTGGTGATAGAAATAGTTAGTTCATTTGATGTTGGATTTGGATAAATAACAGGTATCGAAGAACTTATCAAATCGATGCTGGTAACGGTAACAGAAATAATATTTGATGGTTCGGAGAAACAACCCATTTGGTAAACAACCACATAGTAACTTCCAGTAATAGTTACAAGGTATTCCTGACCCGTTGCGTCAGGAATTATACCATCGAGATTATACCATTGATTGCCTGAAGGAGCGCTGGAGAAAAGAGTATAACCAACCTGACTTATTACTGGTACGGGAGGGTCAACGTATGATACGTTAACCTCGTCAGAAAGAGTACATTGTGTATTGTAAACATTCCAACGAAAAACGTTTGTGCCAAAAGCTAGGTTTGTTACTAATGAATGATGGCTGTATGGGTTCTCAATTTCTCCTTGACCCGCAATAATTTCCCAATATCCAGTTCCAAATATGGGTGGGTTTGCGAATAAGGTAGCTGAATCGCAGCACACTTCAATATCGTTTCCCGCAAACGGTTGACCGGGCAAGTTATTGCTAATATTAACCTGTGATTGCGATTGGCAACCTTCGCTGTCAACAATCCAAATAAGGCTGTTTTGTCCCCTTCCAATATTAACTAATGCTGAAGTTGGAGAATAAGGGTCAACTATAAAGGCTGAACCAGAAACTAACTCCCATCTCCCAACACCAAAAACAGGGTTGTTTGCTTCCAAAGAAGTTGAATCGGAACAAAGGGACTGATCGATTCCTGCAATTGACTGTGAAGGGGAGGCATTTGTAACAATAACTGTATCAGAACTCTGACAATCACCTAAGAATACTGTCCATGCAAAGATATTCTCGCCTCGCTCTAAACCACGAATCACTGTATTGGGTGAACTAACATCTTCGATTACACCCTGTCCAGATACAAGCGACCATTGACCAAATCCGCTCAAAGGCTGATAAGCAGTCATGGTAACTGTATCGACACAAACGACCTTATCACTGCCAGCATTTACTATCTCAGGAAGATTATTGATAATCTCAACATCGTCCCATACCAAGCAGTTTCCAACAGTGATTGTCCATCTCAGAGTGCTTGTTCCAAAAGCCAGGCCTGTTACTACTGTCGAAGGGTTATTAATATCGACAATACTAGCTGAACCTCCTAAAACTGACCAACTTCCAGTTCCGTTCAAAGGATTGTTTGCCGACATAGTTGTTTCGTGAGAACAAATCCATTGGTCTTCACCAGCATTTGAAGGGGTTGGTTTGTTGCAAATAATGTTTACATCCGATATCACTACGCAATCATCGTAAGTTACAGTCCAACGAAACGTATTAATCGCAGATGACAAGGAGCTAACCAAGGTATTAGGGTTGAAAGTATCTTCAATAGTGGCATTTCCTGATACCACGCTCCATTCCCCATTGCCAAATGGGGGTATTTCAGCATTAAGCTGAATATAATCATCGCATGTAATCATATCCTGACCTGCAAATGAGGTAACAACAATCTTGGTAACCATAACCTCATCCTGCTCGAAGCACTCCTCTTTCGATGCAAGCCACTTGAAAACATTGTTGCCCTGCAACAAATTGGTAGCTAATGTAGTAGGCGAATGAATGTCGATAAAATTGGCTGAACCGCTAACAACCTCCCAAGTACCTATGCCTTGATTGATTTGATTTGCTGAGAGTTCAATTGTGTCCTTGCAGGTAATTACATCTTCGCCAGCATAAGGTGTTGTAGGCTTATTGTTTATTATATAGACAGTATCTGTTGAAACACATTCACCATTTACAATCCAATAAATAAAACTGTTAAGGTTTGGGGAAAGGTTAGTAACCATGTTTCCGTTAAGAATTCCCTCACCAAAATATACTGACCAAAATCCTTCTCCTATAATAGGTTCATTAGGAATAAGTTCAACATAATCGATACATACTACCTGATCCCAACCAGCAAAAGACTGGGAGGGAGTATTATTTAGTATTGCAACAGTATCGGAGCTATAGTTGGTTTCTGAAACCACAACCCTCCACACCAGTAAATTTTCACCAGATGCTAGGTTATAAACCAGTGTAAATGGGTCGTTTACATTTTGAAAAGTAGCAGAACCTGTTGCAACAATCCAAGTTCCAACACCTTCCACTGGAATACTGGCCGCTAGATTGGTTTGATTGCTGCAAATTATCTGGTCCTCACCAGCATACGCTTGCTTCTGTTTTCCAAAGGTATCATAAAAAACTATTGAACTTTGGGCAAATAGGCTTACCGTTGAAATAACAATTAAAAGAATTACTGTATATAACCTAAGTTCATGAATAATCATACTTCTTATCATAAATGGATAATATATGAGTTGAGTGCACTATGAAAATCATTTTGTTACAATAATACAATTAATACCTCTGAACTTCAATAAACTCTCCAAAACTATACTTTTACGATTTTCTTTTTCTTTTGTTACCAAGTCTTTAAGCTTAGGGAACAAGTACCCACTAAAACTTGCTTTGATTAACGACTGCTCAAGGTTATAGTAGTCGTTCCATACCCCAAGAAGTTCTTGTAATTCGTTAATCCAATTAAGGGTTTCTGTTTCTATTTCAAAATTTTTCTTGGTTTTCATGCCAATCTCTAATGTATAAACGATATCCTTTAAATGTTTTCTTATGTCGTGTATTTCATCATCGTTTGTAATTCCTAAAGAAAGTTCATTTATTAGTTGCTGTTTTTTAATGATGAACTCTACATAATCATATTTTTCAACTGGTTTAAAATCTTTTCCTTGCTTTCTTATCAAGCGATAAAAAAATGTCTTACTTTTCTTTTGAAATGATTTCATTGCTTTAAAAAACAGTTTCTCATCTTTCTTTTCCTGTTCGTCAAGCAACGCTAAGAAAGCCTCTACTTCTATTGGCTCAACTGATTTATATCCTCTCAGTATTTCTTTTTGAACAAATAAATCTCGCTTTTTACCATAATTTGAGTAAACGACCCTCAAAGCATTTAATATTTTAGGTTTTGATTTAACTGAATGCAAATTATTTGATAATCGGTATATTGTTCGAATCCTCTTCATGGTTACCCTGAAACGGTGTATGTTTTTCTGAGAAAAATCCATCCCTTTACGGTTTCGAATTATTTTTTTCAACCGTTTCACATACTTTTTTGCCGATGAAAATATAAATTGGCTCATTTTTTGCAAGTTAATAAAAATGGTGATTAATTCTACTTTAACAGATTAAAAACTCCTGTAAATTTTGGTGTTTAGCGAAT
>CAYZSD010000083.1:0-14324 GCA_964481075.1 uncultured Rikenellaceae bacterium
TACTGTAATCAGAATACTTGAAAACGAAAATTCAATACTTGAATTTTTTGCTAGAATAGAAACTAGAATGTAGTGCGATATAAACGAGGATACTACAAAACCTGGGAGGATTGATATGCCAAAAAAATAAATTACACCCGCCGAGAGTCCAAAAGGAATCCAAATTGGAATGCTGTAAAAAAAGTTTTGTGAAAGCTGTAGTGATATGAAAGCACCAAAAAAGTAAAGGATAGAAATAGCAAGATTGGCTTTTATATATGATTGTTGAATTATTTTTTCCATATAAAAACAAATCATTTATTTTCGAAATTTACAAACATTCTGATACTTTTTAACAAAAAAAATCAAAATAGGTTTAAAAAAATAAACAATGTGAATTAAAACCTTTTCGAAAATCTTTAAGGGAAAAGTAATACTTACGGGTAATCATTAATAGATTTTGATAAAAATATTATATTGCAGTTCATTTAATAAATAAATAAAATACTGATAATCATGGCTGAAGTAAAGCGAAAAAGGGAATTCCCTCATACTTATGTGATAATTTTTTCGTTGATTGTGATTAGCGCCCTGCTAACATGGTTTGTGCCTGGTGGCGAATTTGCCCGTGAAACCGTTGATGTGAATGGCATCGACAGGGAAGTGATTGTTCCAGGAAGTTTTCAGCAGGTTGATCCTGAGCCGCAGTCATGGCAAGTTTTTACCTCAATCTTTCAAGGGTTTAAGCGAACACACGATATAATTTTTTACATACTAATGATTGGCGGTGCATTTTGGATAATGAACGAGAGCAAAGCCCTTGATGTTGCAATTTTTTCGTTTCTTAACTTTACCAAGCGCTTAGAGCGATTCAAGTTCCTAAAGCTTTTAGGGGTTAACAATATAGTTATCACTCTCATAATGATATGCTTCAGCTTCTTTGGTGCGGTTATTGGAATGAGCGAGGAGACCATTGCTTTTGTAGTAATATTTGTGCCGCTTGCAATTAGCATGGGATACGATTCTATTGTTGGTGTGAGTATGTGTTTTCTTGGCGCAGGTCTTGGATTTGCAGGAGCTCTGCTAAATCCCTTTACCATTGGGATTGCCCAAGGGCTTTCGGGTGTTCAGCTTTTCTCGGGTATTGAGTATAGGTTTGTAATCTGGTTGGTTATAAATTTTATAGGGATAGGTTATGTCCTTCGCTATGCGAATAGGATAAAGAAGAATCCTTCCCTTTCTCCAGTTTATAATGAGGACGAATACTGGCGTAAGAAAGGTGCCGAAGAGGTGAATGGTACAAAGACCAAGGCCACAAAGAATGCTTGGGGTGTTTTCGCTGCCCTAACACTTGTTTTTGTAATCTGCTCTTTCTACTTCCCTTTAACTTCTCTTGAGGTTGGCAGTAGTACATTAACAGCACCGATAATTCCAATTGCAACAGTTGTATGGATTGTGGCGGGTATTATGGCTTTGCGTCATTCGGTTCAACTACTTATTGTCAACGTACTTCTTTTCACCATCCTTTTCCTAATAGTAGGAGTCATGGGATATGGGTGGTACATCATCGAAATAGCCTCTCTATTCCTTGTAATGGGGCTGGTTTCGGGTGCAGCATTCGGAAAAACTGCCAACCAACTAGCAAAACTCTTTGTTGAAGGGGCAAAGGATATTATGTCGGCAGCGCTAGTTGTTGGATTGGCAAGCGGCATTGTAGTGGTTTTGGAACAGGGAAAAATAATTGACTCGTTGCTGAATGGATCTGCTTCAGCAATGGAGGGCTATGGCAAGCTTACTTCAGTAGCAATCATGTACATATTCTATAATGTTTTAAATACCATTATTGCCTCTGGATCGGCCAAAGCAGCTCTCACAATTCCATTGATGTCGCAGTTTTCCGATTTGATAGGAATTTCCAGACAAGCAACTGTAACCGTCTATCAGGTAGGAAGTGGATTTACAAACCTGGCTTCGCCTACGTCAGGGGTTATGGTTGGCGTTCTTTCCATTGCAAGGATACCCTACAATAAATGGCTTCGTTGGTTTCTTCCCCTACTGCTTATACTCATTGTTGTTGGTTTCTTACTTCTGATACCAACGGTTTATTTGCAGCTTAGTGGTTTCTAGTAAAGACTTTTTTTGAGGATTCAGTAGGTGAGAAATTACCTCCAGGACCTCATGAAGAAGAGTAGCATTAAACCAAATATTTCCAAACGGCCAAGAAGCATATTGAAGGTGAGAAGAATCTTACCTAAATCTGGAATTATTGCGTAATTTGAAGCTGAACCCACCTCACCAAAGCCTGGCCCAACTGTGCTTATGGTTGCAGCAGAAGCCGAGAATGATGTCTCAAGGTCAAGCCCCATTGCGGTGAGCGCAAGCCCATTGACAAAAAGTATTAGCAGGTAAAGAACAATAAAAAGCAAAACAGAGTCAACAGTTTCATCATCAATAGGACGACCATCGACCCTGACTGGAATGACGGCTTGTGGGTGTTGAAGTTTTAAAACTTGCCTTTTTAGGCTTTGGAAGAATATAACCAAACGATCAACCTTAATCCCTCCAGCGGTCGAACCAGCGCAGGCACACTGAAAGGTGAAATAGATAAGAATCATCACTGAGAAGGAGGGCCAAACAGTTGTGTCACATGTTCCGTATCCTGTTGTTGTACAGATAGAAACAACCTGAAATGCTGCATATCGGAGTGCTTCAGGCCAAGTTTCGTAGATGTCTCCCTTAACGTTTATGGTAACAAGAATAACCCCAATAACCATTAGGAAGAAGTAAGTTTGTACAATTGATGATTTGTACCATTTGTTATCCTTGAAGGTGAACATTGAGAACAATACCCCGAAATGCATTCCCGCGAGGAACATAAAAATGATGATGATTACTTCAATTGCAACACTATTATAGTAACCTATGCTGGCATTCTTAGGTGAGAAACCACCGGTGGCAACTGTTCCAAAGGTATGTGTTACTGCATCGAAAAGGTTCATGCCAAATGCATAAAGAAGCACCGTTTCAGTGATGGTCATACCCAAGTAAACTAGGATAACAATGCGAAGGGTTTTGTTGGTTTTGTAATGAAAGTTTGTTTTTGCCAATGGCGACATTTCGAGCCTTGAGAGCGACATCCTCGATTTGCCAAGAGCTGGAACAATAACAAGCACAAAAAGAATGATACCTATACCTCCAAGCCAATGAGTTGAAGAACGCCAGAAGAGTAACCCGTAAGGTAAGGCTTCAATGTCGTTTAGTATTGTAGAACCCGTTGTTGTGAAACCAGCAACACTCTCGAACCAAGCGTTTACAATGTTGAATTCTCCACCCCAAAGGATGAAGGGAAGCATTCCAAAAATGCACACCAACAACCAGCTAAGAACAACAATCACATACCCTTCCTTATTAGAGATGTTACTTGTTGGGGGTACAAAAACCATTGGGAAAACTCCAATTAAACTGGTGAGAACTGTACTCAAAAGCAGAGGGATGGTTGCTGAATCGCCATGGTAAACCGAGATAAGAAATGATATAAACATCAATGCTGAGTTAAGTAGCAATACCAATCCAATATACCTTATAATGATGTTTATTCGCATAGCAATATGCTTAGTCTCTCTTTACTGTCGATTTCGAGAAGGTAATCAAGTTGGCAATCGATTCCTTTAAGCTGTATAGTTCATCCTTTGTTTCAAGTGGAACCTCAAAGGGCTTACGGTATTTCACATAATCATTTATCCCTTTGGTTAAGCGAATGATTGGATCAACAAAATAATGATGTACCAGATATGTGAAAATTATAGTAAAGACAATGCTTGTTATGATAACAATAAGCCCAGGAATTATTGCTCGCTGAGCGCTGGTTTCAAGGAATGTTGCAGATTTAAACAACCCTTGCTGGTTTATTGTTATCAGGTTTTTTACCAAAGAACTAGTAGCCGAAATAATTGGTTTAATAAGAGCAATGTAATCTGAAAGAGGAAGACTTCTGTTATTAATATATTCATTTGAAACAACCAAGAAACTGCTGTAACAAATAGACAGCGAATCAATAAGGAGATCTTCGTTGGTTTGAGTTAGGTTTTTTGACGCAAGTGCAAGGTTTTCTTCGAATAGTAGCTTTGCACTATGGAAGTCAACTATTGCTTTCTCGTGATTTCCGTTGGCAAGCATAATAAGAGCATTATCTTGCTTTTCAAGGGCATCGAGCATTTGCCTTGAGTAATCAATGCTTATATAGTTATCATAAACAAGTCCTTTAACCGATTTGCCCAGCATGGTTAGTTCAAAAATTGAAATGGCCCCTGAGATGAAAAGCATTGAAGCAAGAATAAAGAAGCCAAGCAGAATCTTAATTTTTATCCCCATTTTTTTATTCTTTTCTCAGCCACAAAAGTAATACATTAATTCTGTTTAGGGATGTTGCAGTAGTCGCGGATTAAAGTTGTAGTTTCTTTTTTACCTTTCTGTTTTGCAACTTCAAGGTCGTTACAGCCCTTTTCAAGTTTTCCTGAACGAATTAGTGCGAGACCTCTATAGTAATAAGCATCAACATGGTTCGGATCAAGCTCAATCACTTGGTCAAGGTCAAGGATTGTTCCACTCAAATTTCGCATGGCATACTTCGAAAGGGCTCTGTTGAAAATGGCATCGGTATGATTTGGATGTCTTAATACAATGAGGTTAAAGTCGTCAATAGCTCCGTAATAGTTTCGGAGGTTATGTTTTGAGAGAGCTTTCCAAAGAAGAGCATCTATGTTTTGTGGGTCGAATTCGGCAACTTGGTTGAAATCTTCTAGTGCACGTTTGAAGTCTTCGGCTTTAAAGCGTGCCATTCCTCGCTGAAAGTATGCTTCGGCAAAGAGAGGGTTACTTTCAATTACCTTGCTAAAGTCGGCAATGGCATTCTTGTAATTTTGAAGTTCAAGCCTTGAAAGCCCTCGGAAGTAGTATGCCATTGGTTGTTGAGGGTTTTGCTGTATTGATCTGCTAAATGCCTCAACGGCACCTTTGAAATCTTTTTGCTGATATTTAGTAAGACCAACAGAAAAATTTGTGTCCTCAGTTTGTTCTAACGAACTATAGCTTAATGCTATTAAACTGCAAAGAAGAAATATAAAACCTTTTGCATAGGACATCGAACAAGCATTTTATTTACAGAATTCGTCCATCAAGAATCGGGCTTCAAGAACTCCAAGGTCTTTAGCAATTTTTAGGTCAATACATCCCGATTTTTTTAAACCAATAAGAACCTTCGAATAGCCTCTATGATAGTATGCTAAACCATATTTAGAATTAAGTACTATTGCCTTGTTGAAGTCGAGAATAGCTCCATTATGGTCCTGGAGTTGCGCTCGGGCAATACCCCTATTGTTGTAAGCCATCGCAAATCTTTGGTCGATACTAAGTGCTTTGTTAAAATCAATAATTGCGCCCCGGTAATCGCCAATGCTAATTTTCGAAAGCCCTCGATTGTTATATAGCATGGTGAAAAGTGGAACAATTTGAATGGCAGAAGAGTAGTCTTCAATAGCACCCTGATGTTCGCTTATTTTTGCCCTGCTATTTCCCCGATAGTAGTATGCCAAAGCAAAGTTTTTATCAATCTCAATGGCTTTTGTATAGTCATCAGTGGCATCCTTAAACTGTCCGAGTTCAACTTTTGAGTCGCCTCTGTAAAGAAATGCATACTTATTGTTGGGGTCAAGTTCAATGACCTTCGTGTAATCGTTAATTGCACCTGAAAAATCCTTTTTCCCTTGTTTGGCAATTGCTCTTTGCATGAATTCATCACTTGACTGGCTTTTTGCATCTTGAAAAGTGAATGCAGTGAGAAATGAACTAAGACAAAGTAATGCAACCAATGATGCTATTCTGTTCGACATGTTGTTCTCAAGAAAAAAGTTAGTATTTAATTTTCTGAAAAAGTTGTTCAAAATGGAAAAATAAAGTAGTTTTTTACTCCCCAGTTGGGTTTGTGGTCTCAAATTTATTAGGCTTTTCAGCTTTTCTGAATCTATCTTTTCCTTTTTTTCTTCTTTTCTCTTTAACGTTTTTCTTCTTGCTACGATATAGAAACCAACGAATTGCTAGGAAGAAAATTGAACCTCCAATAAAAACTGGCCATATTTTGAAAAGAAATAGTACAAAGCTAACTAAGCCCTTCCAACCCAAATCAATTGACCTTTTGAATCGTTCCCAGAAGCTGTCTTCAGGTGCAGACAGGTATTTAAAGTCAACTTTTTGGTAAACCATAATGTTAACAATGCTAAAGTTTACCCAGCTGTTAAGGTACTTCAGCCGCGATTCTGTCGATTCTATCTGCGAACGAATTTCAGCAAGTTTCGATTCAATTGTTAGTATATCATTAATAGAGTCGGTGCGGCGAAGGAGGCTGATAAACTTCTGCTCAACGGCTCTCTGGTTCTTAAGACGGCTTTCCACATCGATGTACTCTTCGGTAACATCAAGGGTTTCAATCCTTCGATATTCTACTTTTTTTGCAATCTCAAGTAAACTGCTTATGAAACCGTCCAAGTGTTCCGATGGAATCCGAATCATTAGATCATTTGAAATTCTTAGATCGTAGTTGTATAAGTTATCGTTTACTATCCAGCCCTTGTGAGCGCGGACTAGCGAGTCAATCCTGAGCAAGGAAACATCAAAATCAACCACTTCCATGCCGATGTAAGCAGAACGAGCAAGTTTTTGGATACCGTAGGGCGATCCTGCAACTTTTCTTTCAACAGCAAATTCTATATCGCTATGTGAATCGACAGTGGCATTCATTGAATACTCGGGTGCATCTGCAATTGTTGCTAAAACAGAATCATCAGACGATTTTTGGCAACCTACGTTCAGAATACCTATAATTGCTGTAATAAGGATAAGTTTTTTCATTGAATTTTTTTTGCAAGTTAGCATATTCATTCGAGTTTTTTAGCTACGAGTAAAAATTTTTTTCGAAGGCCTGATAGCTTTCTTTTTTCATTACAAGCTGTTTAATTGCACCGTCTATCAGCCCCAGCCCATACCCTAGAAGCTGAACCCATGTAGCTGGAACGCTAAGAAAAGCCACAGCTAAGCTTTTGGTTTCATAATAGCTTGCTGCGAATACTACCAAGGAGAATAGTATTGGTAATGCGAGCGTTACTGGGAAGAAGTACGAACCTAGAAGGCAACAAACCATTCCAAATGTAAATGCAGTTGGAAGAAGATGAACCAATTTCAAAGACCCTGGATGAAGCAGACTTAGGTTAACTCTGGCTATCCCTGAGTTGAAAACCTGCCTGAAAAACTTTCTGAAATCGGTTCTTCGTTTGTGATACACAAATGCTTTAGGAAAGAGCCGTGTAGTGAATCCCATCTTCACAACCCTTAAGCTTAAGTCAACATCTTCGCCAAAACGCATTTTCGAAAATCCACCAATTTGAATAAAAACTTGTTTTGTTATGCCCATGTTGAAACTTCTTGGGAAAAAAGTGTCGAGAGCCTGCTTTTTCCCTCTAATTCCACCAGTAGTAATAAAGGACGTCATTGCAAAGTTTATTGCCTTTTGAGTGTTAGTGAACGACTCATGTGCACTATCGGGTCCACCATAAGCATCTACAGGGTTGACTTCAAGTTCGTTAGTAACAATGCTAATGTAGTTCTTCGGAATTATACAGTCGGAGTCGAAGAAGATAATATATTGCCCCTTAGCGTGTTCTGACCCGAAATTTCTGGTAGTGCCTGGCCCTGTATTTGCCTTGAAGAAATACTTAACATCAATTTTACCCTGATACTTATTGACAACCTCATCGCAAGGTAATGAAGAGCCATCGTCAACCACAATCACCTCAAAATTCTTTTTGTCTTGCTCTGTAAGGCTTTGGAGAAGTTCATCAAGTTCATTCGGTCTATTAAAAACTGGAACTACTATTGAAAATAAAGGAGAAATCATGGTTTTAAAGCATTTAATACTGAAAAAAATTATTCTAATTAGTGGTTAGGTACTTGTGAATCTTATTGAAGGTGCTTTCGTCAAGAAGTTTATTCCTTGTAAGTTCCTCAAGAGCTTTATAGTTTCCAACAGTTTCACGGTAGTAAATTATTGCTCTCGCTTGATATTCTGTCAGGTAAGGGTGCTTTCTTAAGTCGTTATAGTCAATGGTGTTGATGTTTATTTTTTTTACCAGAGTGATATCGATGGTTAGGTTTGGCCTTAATGTTTCAAGAAGGTTGGGAGGAAATCCATAGATTTCCAATAGTTGATTGATGTCAACAAATCCTCCCAAATTATTTCGGAATGAAATAATTCTTCGGGCATACCCTCTACCTATCCCTTTAAGTTTAACTAGTTCAATGGTGTCGGTCGAATTGAGCTCAATTATCAAACTTTCGGTTTCAAACGTTCGGACTAAAGAATCCCTTTTAACAAGCTCTTTTTCAATCGGAGTTAGAGCAGGAAGGTCGATGAAGTGTTTTAGACGATTAAAGGTCGATGAGTCAACAACATACATTTTTGCAAAATCATTGGGTGTTCGAAAAACCCCACCCCGCATTCTGTAGTTGTCAATCACTGAGGCTTGTTTTGCTGTAAAACCAAGCCTTACGAGTTCGGCGGTTGAAACAGTATTTGGGTTGAACCTAAAGAGCTCGGGGGTAGAAGATGGTGGCTTTTCTTCGTCGGTGAACGAAAAGAAGGTTCTTTCATCGGGTTGTGTATGGGTAAGTGAGCTGAAGAAACTATCAACCCTGTAGAATTCACTAGGTTTTACAAGAAACGAAGCATCAAACAAGAGCATCTGATAGATGTATGGGAAAATTGCAGCAAAGCATATCAAGAAAAAAAGTAGAGCTAACCCAAAACGCTCACCTCTTGAAAAGGATAACCACTGTTTAAGCATTTAAAAACAAACTAGTTAGTATGAGCAGATGTATTAGCATTTCTACTGTCGAAAGCTGTTATGCTTCTTTTTCTTCATTCTTCATAATGAAGAATATTGACTTTGAATTTGTTGTAAGTTCCCCTCCCGATAATAGGCAGGGTGAAGAGAGTACCTTTTCACCATTTTCAGTAACTTCTCCTTTTAGGAGTATGACAAGGTTATCGTTGAAGTTGAGGTTTTCGTTAATATTTGCATTGAGAATCTCACCCTGTACAATTAGGTTTAGAAGCTTTTTGCTACGCCATGTTGACCATGGTTTAATCTTAACTAGAAGACGTTCAGCAAGGTCGAAACCAGCTAAAAGCCATAGTTTATCCTTATGGTCACCTTTCCCCTTTAAAAGTTTACCGATTGAAGTATCACTAATTTTTAGGGTAGTAACGGGTGATTCGGCAATGTATGTTGCCCATAATGGCTCTCCGATTAGTGTATCATAAGCACCAATAACCGATCCGGGTTGAACAACTCTTATTACTGTCGAATCCTTTTCAATCCTGGCAGTACCCCTCACAATGATAACAAATCCGTCTGTTTTTGAATCCTCAGTGCAAATATTTGCATCGGTAGGATAAATCTTTTCTTCAAAGTAGCTTGCAAGTAGTTCAATATCGTTTTCTGAAAGTGAGTTAAGGGCTGGAATTGAGTGCAAGTATTTTATTGACTCTGTGGTTCTGTATTGGGGTGGTGAGTCGATTATCTGTTTCATTTGGCTTTGAATAACAGCTTCAAGATTTGCAGCATCGGCTGGCTCAAGGCGACCCTGTTTTTCAAGTTTATGGATAGTGGTCATTTGATGATTCAGAAGTGACCGTGAAGCGATTTGAGTCTCAATGGCATGATAAACTTCTGGGTATGTTTCTTTTAGGTTTCGAAGGAAGGTGAGGCCCATGATCCTGTTCTCGTTGATTTCATCCTCTAACCCTGATATCTTTTCAACATCTTTTGTAACCTCTTCAGTTCCTCCCGATAACCCAATGATAAGGCTTGAAAGACTTTTCAGGTTCTCCTCGTTGGCAACAACAAACCCTCTGGCACAGTCGTAGCTAAGTGCTAATTTTCTGTAGAATTGCTTTTTCCAGAAACCTCCAAGTAGGGGAAGTGTTTGTAATCTTGCCAAAATCTTAGGAGTTTTCCACATCTGTTCCAAATCCTTTCGCTTAGCAAGCGATTCTCTTCCATTGTAGTCGAGGAGGTGATCGATTTCATCGGAAAGGTTTTGAACGGCAGCAGAGGTGATAAGGCCTTCACTGAATTGCCGCCAGTAGCTTTCTTTTTCCTTTAATAGTAGCCTTTTTCGTGTTTCAAAGAGCTTCTCCTCCTCCTGCGATGATGACTTGCTTTCCTCAACGTTAGGGAGGTAGGTTGAAACTACATCCCAGTCGGCTCCTGACATGAAACGATTCTCTTTCAGCTTAGTAATTTCCTTCTCACTACTTTGCCTTAGCATGGAAATTGTCTGGTTTCGAAGCTGAATTCTAGCCTCTCCAATCTTCGAAAGCCCAAGCTTATCTATCAGTACTTTAATGGTAGTTGCATTTATCAAGGATGTTAGCACAACAATCCCGGCTGTAATGGAAAGAATTTGAGCACGAATCTCATGATTTATGCTTGTTTCACTGGCAACAATCAAAGCGAGTGCCAAGGCTATTGCACCTCTAAGGCCACCCCACCAGGCTATAACACCATCTTTGGCGCTAAGACCGTACCCAATGTTTTTCATAATAGGGTAGAACATTGAGATTACAATTGCCCTCACTATTATTATGGCAAAGTACACTAATATTAGCATAAGAAAATCGTTGGGTGTGTACGAAACCCTGAGTGCAATCACAACACCTACAATGATGAAAATCAATGTATTGGCTATAAATGCGGCAAGTTCCCAGAATTCATGAAGGAAGTGAGCAACCTGTGGGCTGATGCGGGTTCTTCCAACACCAGCCATCATTAACCCAAAAGTAACCAGAGCAAGTACACCCGATACATGAAAGAAATTCTCGGCAACGAAGAAAGCGAGATAAGCAGCACCAACTACAACAGTTATTTCGAAGAGGGCATCGTTAAATACTTTTTTCAACCAAACTATTATTAACCAGCCAATTATGAAGCCAATACCTACTCCACCTAGAGCAACCTGAATGAATTGAATAATTGGATTTGCCCCCTCGCCGCCAGTGATGGCAGTGAAAAATACCATGAATATTACAATTGCAGTTCCATCGTTTAGTAGGGATTCGCCCTCAATAAGGGTTCCCAACTTCTTGCTAGCTCCAACTTCTTTTAATATTGATACAACTGCTACAGGGTCAGTTGCACTAATAATTGATCCAAACATAAGAGCCACAGGCCAAGTCCACATTCCTAACCCAACATTTAGAGCCTTAAGAAGCATGGCAAAGGCACCTGTAATGACTAGAGCTACAATAATACCAGGGACTGCTAAGATGAAGGCATTGGTGAACGATTTCTTGAAAGTGTGAACGTGCAGAGCAAATGCTGCCTCGAATATAAGTGTAGGAAGGAATATGTATAGGATGAGGTGTGGGTCAATGTGTCCAGCCCATTCAATAGCTTCGGCAAAGATTGAAAGTCCGCTATCGTGGCTTAATCCCCAAAGTGACGAAAAAAATCCAACCCTGTTCCCAACTCCAAGTAGCAAACCAATAATTAAAAGTGAAATTGTGTAGGGTAAAGCAACTTTTCTTAAACCATAACGGGTTGCAGTCCCAATAAAAAGTGCAAGTATGATAAAAAGTAGAGGCGCCATACTGGTATGACCACCATGAGAGACCTCGGCACTTGCTTCACCAGTCGAATTCAACATCTCAACGCTTGCGTTGAATACTCCAGCAAGTAAGGAAAAACCATTCTCTAAATGCTGAGAAAGAGCTAATAAATGATTAATGAGAGTCTCCATAATACTTGTTTTATCGGGTTATCAAAAAAAGGTTTTTAAACAGGAAATTATTTAAAGATAAAAATTAATCACTTCACCAAAATTAGTCAAATATAGTCAAACTCGTTTTTGCTGAGTATCTTTTATTAAATTTTTTTTTTATATTTTTAGCCCAAACAATAAACATATAAATATGGGAGCATTTCATGCGTACGACATAAGGGGTATATACGATAAGGATTTTAACAAGGATGATGCCTATATGATTGGCTACCACCTTGTTGGTCTTCTTGGCTCTGACAAAGTGCTTGTTGGAAGAGATGTTCGTGTTTCTTCTCCAGAGATTTTCGAATACCTCTGCAAGGGTGCAACCGATGCAGGAGCCGATGTTTACGACATTGGCCTATCAACAACCCCAATGGTTTACTACTCAACAGCCAAGCATGGCTTTAAAGCATCAGTGCAGATAACAGCCTCTCACAACTCAAAGGAGTACAATGGCATGAAGGTATCGCGCCAGAATGCTCTTCCAGTTGGTTATGATACTGGTCTAAAGGAGATTGAACACAAAATCAAATCCGACGCACCAATGCCAAAGGCTGAAAAAAAGGGGACTGTAATACAATTCGATGTTAAGGACGATTACATCTCATTCCTGAAGAAGTACTTAGGCGATTATAGCGGTCTGAAAATTGGAATAGATTGCTCCAATGGCATGGCTGCGCTGATAATAAAGGAACTGCTTGGCGATACCCCTCTTTACATCTACGATGAACTCGATGGCACTTTCCCAAATCACGAGGCCAATCCCCTTGTCCCTGAAAATGTGGTTGACCTTCAGAAACTTGTCATGAAGAATGGTTGTGATCTGGGCATAATCTTCGATGGCGATGCCGACCGTGTGATGTTTGTGGACGAGAACGCCCGATTCATTTCCCCCGACCTGATGATTGCCGTTTTAGGACACTACTTCCTTGAGGAGAAAGGACAGAAAGGACTTGTTCTACAAGACATTAGAACATCGAAGGCTGTGGGGGAATACCTAAAGCAATTGGGTGGCGAAATGCGTACATGGAGGGTTGGGCGTGCTTTTGCAGCCCATAAACTCCGTGAAATCGACGGAATCTACGGAGGCGAGCTTGCCGGACACTACTACTTCCGTGATTTCTACTACTCCGACTCGGGATTACTGGCCTGCCTCATCATCCTGAATGTGATTAGCAAGTTCAAGAAGCAAGGAGTGACCCTTTCTCAGCTTATCTCCAGAATTGAGACTTATGCCAACTCAGGGGAAATAAATTTCAGGATTGAGAAGAAGCGAGAAGCAATGGATGCGGTAAGAGACTTTTTCACCAGTAAGGAGCATCCCACTGCCTCCTTCGATTTCGATGGGTATAGGGTAGAGTTTCCTGACTGGTGGTTTAACATTCGTCCTTCGAATACCGAACCCTACCTCCGTTTCATAGCCGAAGCCAAAAGCCAAGAACTTCTGAACGAAAAGGTTGAAAAGGTGAAGGAGATTGTTGGAAGGATTTCTTCAAGTTAGATTTGCTATTTTAATTAATCGCTACTTTTATATTGCGTTTTTTGCTATATTTGCAATATTTATATTGCGTTTCTTATGGAGGAACTTCAAATTCGATTCAAGACCTTACTTGATGGAACTAAATCCCGATTCATAAGGTATCTTCACTCAAAGATTGATTGGCGCAGCCGAATTATTTCTGTTGTTGGAGCAAGGGGTACAGGAAAAACAACAATGTTGCTTCAACATATTAAATATCACCTTGATTTTAACAAAACCCTATTTGTTAATGCCGATGATTTCTATTTTTCAGACAATAAGCTTTTCCATTTGGCAGAGGAGTTTAGCAAGTATGGGGGTAAGCATCTTTTTATTGATGAAATACATAAGTATAAGGATTGGTCGAAAGAGATAAAAATGATGTACGACTACCTGCCTGATTTACAGGTAGTATTTACAGGCTCATCCATACTTGAAATCTTCAAAGGGCAAGCTGATCTTAGCAGAAGAGTATTATCATACCATTTACATGGTCTTTCGTTTCGGGAATACTTGAATCTTAGATACAAAAAGAATTACAAACCTAGCACATTTGAGCAGGTACTATCCAATGAAGTTAGAATAAAAGAAAAACCTTTACCCCTTTTTCAGGAGTATTTAGAGACAGGTTATTACCCCTTTTTTCTGGAAGATAATTACTTAGAAAGATTAAGAAATATTGTAAATCTGTCAATAGAGGTGGATATCCCTTCTTTTATAGAAATGAATATGTCCACATCCAGAAAGTTAAAGCAATTATTATATATCGTTGCTCAAAGCGTACCATTCAAACCCAACATGACAAAAATTGGAGAAATAATTGGCGTACATCGTAATCAGGTTGCTGAGTATTTGATTTACTTAGAGCGTGCTGGTCTAATCAATAGATTAATGAATACGAATAATGGAATTAGAAGTTTGGGGAAAATTCAAAAGGTTTATCTGAATAACA
>CAYZSD010000084.1:0-14116 GCA_964481075.1 uncultured Rikenellaceae bacterium
ACATATCGGCAATAGCCTGATTTGCAAGCAGAACTTTACCATCCTGACTAATAATGATGCCATCGAGAGATTTTTCGATTAGTGTTCTATACTTCATTTCGCTCTCCGACAGGCTGTGTTGCATTTTTATTAGATCCGTGATATCGAACGAAACTCCAAAAACGCCAATTTTATCACCTTGAGCATTGTAGTAAGGTGATACTCGGGTGTCCCAAAAAATCTCGTCAATTAGTATAACATCCGATGCAATCTCACCCTTAAGAGCCTTTTTGATAAAGCTGATTAACTGATGGTTATTGGCATAAACATCGAATGCATTTTTCCCAACTCTCTCGTTTGAGTTTGACCCAATTTTTTTTAATCCACTACCCTCGGTAAATAAAAAATTCCCATTACTATCAATCCCCCAAATTATTACTGGCAACTGGCAAAGGATTGCCCTTAACTGGTTTTGCTTGTCCCTCAACTCAATATCTGCTTCCTCCCTTTTGCCAATCTCGTCCTTTAGACGCTTATTGGCCTCGGTAAGCTGCTCCATGGCGAGCTCGTTACTCCGCTTAATGTTGAAATTCTCAACCGCAAACTGGTTGTTAAAGAAGGCGGCGGCGATGCCAACAACCGAAACACCAAGGTGGATAAAGTTGGTTTCGAGCAGCGGTCCCAATTTAAAAGCAAATCCTGAATAGATAAGAATAATTAGGTTGAAAACAACCAGCATAACACCAGCGTGAACAACTATCCTTTTCAGCGAGAAGGGAATAAGCGCAAACCAGCTAATTAGCACGAAAAGAAATCCGTATGAATATCCACTCTTGTAAAACCCTGTGAATGCTGCAAGTAAGCCACAAAAAATTGTTCCAAGGTAAAACCCTGCAATCAGGTGATGGCGGTAACCAAAATGCGTGTTGCGCTTTAAGGCAACAAACAGGTTGACTATGTAAACCATAACAGTAGCAAATCTCAACCAAAGTAAGGGGTTTAATAGGTGGGAGAAGAAAAGGAAATCGAACAAAGCCCAAACTATCACCACACCCGAGCCTCCAAGGGTAAGGATTACAAGGAAGTTCTTGAGATACTTCTCGCGTTCGCGAACAAACTCAGGGTTATTATTGACTTTGCCGATATTCCTTAGCGATAACATAATGTTATGTTTACAATATTTTACTACCAAAGGTAAGAATGAAACTATTCTCACCAATCATCTTTCGGGTTGAATGACGGATTTTGGGGGTTGAATGACGTATGTATAGAATTCAAATTATTATGGGATTCCTTTTTTAGCATTTGAAAATCTTGTAAGTTTGAGAAACTGTTTAAATTTTATTTTATAATTATTTCATGTTAATTTGTATCAAAAAAAGATTTCTCACTTCGTTTAAAATGACATTGTTTGTTTGAAGTATTGGTTGGGGGTGGGCGGAAGAAGCAGGCGATACCGCCCGCTTCTTCCGCCCACCCCCAACATAAAAAAAAATATTCTTTGTCTTTTCGAACGAAGTGAGAAATCTGAAAACTCAATAATTTAAACAGTCTCTAAAAATATGTTAATTAAAAAAATTAGAGTTGAATTACAGAACAACATCGACGAAAAAACAAAACTTTCAGGGCAGAATTTCTTTAAGGAAGAGGTAAAAACCTACGGGGTTAAAATGCCTGTGGTGGGTAGAATTGCAAAGGAAAACTACGTTGAGCTGAAACATAAAACCGTTAAAGAAGTCTTTACCCTTTGCGACGAGCTTTGGGAATCGGGTTACCTCGAAGAGGCAATTGTGGCTTGCAATTGGTCGTACTTTATTCGGGATAAATACTTACCAGAACATTTTGCTCGTTTCGAGCAATGGGTTTCCAATTATGTAACCAACTGGGCAACATGCGATACTCTTTGCAATCATACAGTTGGCAAGTTTGTAGAAATGTACCCAGCGTTCGTGGATAAGCTAAAGGAATGGGCAAAATCGGAAAATCGATGGATGCGTCGTGCCTCAGCAGTAACTCTTATCATCCCTGCACGCAAGGGAATGTTTTTGAACGATATTTTTGAAATTGTCAACATTCTACTAATCGATACAGACGACCTTGTCCAGAAAGGTTACGGATGGATGCTCAAGGCAGCGAGCGAAGCACACCAAAAGGATGTTTTCGATTTTGTAATCTCCAAAAAATCGGTTATGCCCCGCACGGCACTTCGCTACGCAATTGAAAAGATGTCAGATGATTTACGGCGCGAAGCGATGAAAAGGTAAGAGTATCGATTCCTAAAACTGCACTCTATACAATGCCACCGGCATAAACGAGAACTGATACATTGTGCGGGTTTCGCCAGTTACATTATCAAATATTTCAAGGAAAATGTTTTTCCTGTTTGTAAGATTGTAGAAATCTACAGCGAGTTCGTGTGTTGCATTGAAAAGGTTTATTTTGTATCCTACCCTCAGGTTAACGCGGAAAAAATCGGGTAGTCGCTCCTTGTAGGCATTTCCCCAATCATCGACCTTAACATGATAATACTCCGAAACCTGATACGAGGTGAAGGGTAAAATTCTCTTGCTCCCTGCCCACACTATCTTGGCATCGAAGCTAAGCACGTTCCTGTCCTTCAACGTAAATTCCTTCCCAGCAAGGGCGTTGATTATAAAGTTGCCGTTAAAAACGGAGTTCCTTTCAACCCCATCAAAACCAGTGTATTTGGCCTCGTAAAGTGAACCAGTTATCAGGTAATAGTAGCCTCGTGAAAGAAATTTTTCCAAAGTCAACTCAATGCCGTAGTTCTTTCCAGTTCCTTCATTAACAAGATTCCCCATTGGCTTTACAAAATCAACCCAGTCGGAACCATAGTTCAGAATCGACCATGCTGGAATATCCTTCGATACTGGCACATTGAAATGGTACTGGTAATAGGTTTCGAATTTCAAACGGGTCTCGCCTGATAGCATTAAGTCGTAGCCAGCAATTAGGTGCAAGCTTTTTGTGAAACCAAGGTTTTGGTTGCTTCTCTGAAGCACGCCATTCTCATCGGGGGTTGCATAAACGTAAAACAGACGCGGAGCCAAGTTGCCATGCAACCCACCTGCCAAACTCACCGACTGGTTTCCCGAAAAACCATGTCGCAAGCCAAGACGTGGCTCAACCGAAATATTGTTATTCTCAGTAAAATGCATCACATTGTTGCCCAAAACCAACGATGTATTATCGGTGAAATTATGCTTCCATTGCACAAAAAATCTCGACAGGGTATAATTCCCGATAAAATTGTTGAGAACCAAAAACGATCCCAGGCTTTTTTGGTACATGCTGTCAACAAACTGAAACTGCATGGGCTGAACGTAAATGCCGGTAGAGAATATGTTCTTTGCGCTAGCTTTGTAGGTTAGACGACTTGAAAGAGCTAAGGTTAGCTCATGATCGGAATGACGGTGCTGTGGTGCTGGCGTTGGGTTAAGGCGAGTAAGCGTATCGGCCCAGAACTTGTAGGTTGTGCCAGTAAAGGCAAAGGAAGTTTCAATCTTAGTTCGGGATCCAGGATTGATTATATGGCTAACTCCTGCCACCCCCGATGAGCCATCGAGCCTGTGGTTTTGTCCAACCACGCTATGCGCCCACTTTTCTGGTTCAAGCTTCTCATCGTTCATCCCAATATGATTCAGACCACCAGAAACAAACATCGAAACACGCCCCAACTTTCCACGATAAACCGTTGCCTTGATATTTAAATCCTGGTAGTATGGTACTGCCTGTAAAGCTAGATTTTCAACTCCAATTACTTTATCCATTAAAGCCATTGTTGAGTAACGGTAGTTGGCTAAAAATGAAGTGTTGTTTTTACTTGAGATTGGCCCTTCTACCCCAACTTCAAAACCATTGAAAGCAACCTGACCAATAAACTCGAACTTTGATGTATTGCCCTGTCGCATAGTTAAATCAAAAACCCCACTCAAGGCATTTGAGTATTGTGCAGGAAAGGCTCCGGTAAAGAAATCGCTATTATTCAACGTGTTGTTGTTCAACATGCTGATTGCTCCTCCCGTTCCGCCCATTGCCCCAAAATGCGATGGGTTTGGAATGTCGATTCCCTCCATTATCCACAGCATTCCAAACGGAGAATTGCCTCGGATAACAATGGTATTGCTCTGGTCGTTAAGCGAATTCACTCCAGGGAAGTTCGACGCCATGCGAGCCGGATCGCCAACGCTGCCTGCGTATCGTTCGGTTTCCTCAATGGTAAACATACGGCTGCTCGCTGTGGCCATCTCATTAAGGGGAGCCATTTTGTTCACCTTGTACTTCACCTCAACGGCCTCCAGCTCGGTGGTGGACTCTTCGAGTTTTATCTCAAGATAAAACTCCTTTCCAGTTGTTATGTTGAAACTACTGTTCGAGTATGGCTTATAACCAACAAATGAAATCGTTAGGTTATGGCGTCCAACTACTACATCGTCAAATCTAAATTGACCGTTAGCATCAGTGGCTATCCCTTTTGTTTCGTTAAGGATAACGGTTGCACCTGGAAGAGGAATCCCAGTATGGGCATCGATAACAACTCCACGAATGGTTTGAACATAGTTCTGTGCTGATGCTGAAAAAAAAGCTACTACCAACAGGCAATAAAAGGAAATGCGAATTATCATAAATATTGAAGCTTAAGAAGTGTAATTATACAAATTCTATACCCAAAATATGTTAACGTGCTCTTATGGTAAATCTATTCTTTAATTAAGTTAATGGTGAAGTTTCTTACACTACCATAAATTTTCTGATACTTAAACCCACATTTTTCGGCCATCTCACGGATCTCGAGGAACGTGAGCTTGTCGGGATCGCCAGCTTGCTCCGATACCGAGAGCATCCCGTTGGTTTTCAACATACGGAAAAACTCATCGAGATATTTCTCCCTGTTTTCAACCTCACCCAGCACGGTTACCAAAAAAATTCTGTCGAAAGTACCATCTAAGAAATCAAAGGATTCTCCATTACATGTGTGATAATCAACGTTTTTGCAACCCCTCTTTTCTAAACGCTTTCGTGCAATTTCTAGCATCTCTGGTTGAATGTCGGTCAACACCAGTTTACCATGAGTAAGATGCTTTGCAACTGGAACACTGAAGAAACCAGGGCCTGGACCAACCTCCAAAACGCACATCGAAGGGGTAATTGCCATCCGCTTGATGAGTTTGGATGGCGACAGAATGAAGTTTCTCAATGGGATAAGAAGTGTAAACGCCCATTTGTAAGGAAATACCCCTTTTGAAGAGAAGCTTTTCTTTACTTCTAATGAGATCATTGCAAATTTCCTTTAGGTTTAAAAAGTCAACACAAAAGTGGTTTTGCTAATGCAAAATTCAAAAGTAAAATCGGTGAAAGCCTTGAAATGGGCTATTCAATGACTGAAAAATGGTGGTAAAACTTGATGCGGTTCAAAATGCAAACACTGAATGAAAGTTGACGAAACAAAAAAAACCTCAAATCGTTTTCGATTTGAGGTTGTACCCGGGGCCGGGATCGAACCGGCACGGTATCGCTACCACTGGTGTTTGAGACCAGCGCGTCTACCAATTCCGCCACCCGGGCAATTAGATGCAGGTCTTGAGCCCACAAAAGTAGAAATATTTTTTGAAATAGTTTCATGCGATGCATTATTACACAACATTTCATCGGTGTTTTTCGTTTAATAAGTAAAACCGCAACCCCTAAAATCTTATCGTTTAAAAGAGGTCTTTACATTTCCGGTTACTTTTAAACTCCAGTAGTATTTAGTTTCTTACAAAAAAGAAGAGCCATCAGAAATTTTTCTGATGGCTCTTCTTTTTATGATTATTTCATTAAATCGAAAGCGAAATTCTCTTGAATTCTGTTACCTTAAGCTCTTTGTCAACACTCTGTAAGTATTGCTTAATGTTAAGCTTGCTATCCTTGATAAACTCTTGGTTCATAAGTGTACTTTCCTTGTAGAACTTCTGGAGTTTACCTTCAGCAATCTTATCGAGCATGTTTTCTGGTTTTCCCTCAAGGCGAGCCTGCTCGCGACCGATTTCAAGCTCTTGCTTTTTAATCTTCTCAGGAACATCGTCAACATCAACAGCTACAGGGCTCATGGCTGCAATTTGCATTGCAACATCCTTGCCTACCTGATCTTCGAAGCCACCTTTATTGAAGCCAACCACGGTGGCTAATTTGTTGCCTGGATGGATATAAGCCACAACCTTTCCAGCACGAATCATTTCATAGTAAGAAAGTTCGAATTTCTCGCCCGTTACACCTGATTGGTCAAGTACGAGGTCTTCTATCTTCCTACCATCAACAGTTAGCTCTTTTAGAGCTGCAAGGTCTGCTGGTTCAGCCTCAATAGCTTTAGCTAAGATTTTCTCTGTTAAACCAACAAAGTTTTGGTTTTTTGCAACAAAGTCGGTCTCGCAATTAAGAACCACAATTGCTCCAACAGTACCACTGGCGTTGGTTTTTGCAAGAGCTGCTCCTTCACCTGCTTCGCGGTCGGAACGCTTGTTTGCAATTGCTTTTCCCCTTTCACGGATAAGCTCAATTGCTTTCTCTATGTCACCATCTGACTCGGCAAGAGCATTTTTGCAATCCATCATGCCTGCGCCAGTCAACTTTCTTAGTTTTACTATATCGGCAGTTTTTACTTCTGACATTGTTCTAGGTGTTTAAATGTTTAATACTACTCACTATCTGAATCAACAGAAGGTTTCCCTTTTGATTCACCTTGCTTCTTAACTTTTACTTTCGAAGGCTTTGGCCTATCATCTTCATTCTCTACAACTGCATCTGCTGATGAGGTTGGTACGGGTTTTCCTCCCTTGCGAGCCCTGGTGCGGGTTGGTCGCTCTTCAGCATCCTGATCATCATCGGCCATGTCGGGCTCTTTTTCTTTCTCCGATTTACGTTCCATGAGTCCCTCCTGAATGGCGTTCGCCATAATGTCAACGATCAGTGATATCGACTTCGATGCATCGTCGTTTGCAGGAATTACGAAATCAATTGGAGATGGGTCGCAGCATGTGTCCACCATTGCGAAAACTGGGATGCTAAGCTTTTTTGCTTCGCGAACAGCGATGTACTCTTTCTGAACATCAATAACAAAAAGGGCAGCTGGAAGTCTGTTTAGGTCAGCAATTGAACCTAAGTTTTTTTCGAGCTTAGCTCTCTGACGAGTGATTTGAAGTTTCTCGCGCTTCGACAGGTTGGTGAAAGTTCCTTCGGCGAACATCTTATCGATGGTAGCCATTTTCTTTACAGCCTTTCTAATTGTAGGGAAGTTGGTTAGCATACCACCAGGCCAACGTTCAGTAACGTAGGGCATATTAACTTGCTTAACACGTTCTGCTACAATCTCTTTCGCTTGCTTCTTGGTTGCAACAAAAAGTACTTTTCTTCCCGACTTTGCAATTTGTTTCATTGCAGACGCAGCCTCATCGATTTTTACGGCTGTTTTCTGAAGATCAATGATGTGAATCCCATTTTTCTCCATGAAGATGTATGGAGCCATCTTAGGGTTCCACTTTCTCTTTAGGTGTCCAAAGTGAACACCAGCATCGAGTAGCTCTTGGAAATTTGTTCTTGGCATTTTTAAAAATTTATAATTAGTAAATATGGCAATTGCTAGGTAGTTTCATTCCTTGAAAGTCCTAGCAATTTACAGCGGTAGCTGTTTGCCAAAAAGTTTAACGTTTGCTGAACTGGAATCTCTTTCTTGCCTTTGGACGGCCTGGCTTCTTACGTTCAACCTCACGTGGGTCGCGGGTCATGAAGCCATTGGCCTTCAATGCAGGCTTATGCTCTGGGTTAATATCAACAAGAGCGCGGGCAATACCTAGTCGTAAGGCTTCGGCTTGACCCTTCACTCCACCACCATCGAGATTTGCCTTAACATCATAGTTGCCTAATAAATTAAGGGTTTCAAGTGGTTGTTTTACAACGTACTGCATTAACTCGGAGGGGAAATAATCTTTAATATCTTTCCCGTTGATGGTTATATTACCTTTTCCATCCTGAAGGTAAACACGGGCAACTGCGCTTTTTCTTCTTCCCGTTGCGTTGTATAGCTGCATGGCTGTTACTTAATTGATTTTAAATTAATTTCCTTTGGTTGTTGTGCCTGATGAATGTGGTCGGGGCCTGTATAAACGTATAGGTTACGGTAAAGTGCCGAACCTAAGCGATTTTTTGGCAGCATTCCTTTTACGGCATGTTCAATAACTGCTATGGGTTTACGCCTCAACAACTCCTTTGGAGTCGCAAAGCGCTGTCCGCCAGGGTAGCCAGTATAGTGAACGTAAACCTTGTCGGTTAGCTTCTTTCCAGTAAGCCTTACCTTCTCGGCATTGATAATAATAACGTTATCGCCGCAATCGACGTGAGGAGTGAAATTGGCTTTGTTCTTGCCACGCAACATCTTTGCTACCTGACTGGCCAAACGACCAAGCACCTGGTTGGTTGCATCAATCACTACCCATTCCTTGTTTACGGTTGCACTATTGGCCGATACCGTTTTGTAACTTAGCGTGTCCACGTTTAAAATCCTCTGTTTTAGTTAGTACCTTCTTTATTTCGTGTTCCAAACGGATATAATGAGCGGGCTGCAAAAATACAGATATTTATTTAATCAGCAACATTTAATGAAATATTTTTTTTACCTCATTATTTTCCATCGTCTATGCGACCAGAGCCAGTTGTGAGGTTTTTTCAAAATTTCTGACTCAAGTTTATTGGCGTAAAGCCTTGTTATTTCTCCATCAACAAGTTGAGTAGGGTTATCTGCTAAAAGAAAGAGTGTTATTTCGTAAAAGCCCCTTTCCTTACGTTGAATGTCGATAAAAAAAACAGGTAAATCATACAACCTTGCATACTTTTCAGGCCCATGCAGAAATGGTGTTTCTACCCCCAGAAAATTAACCCAATATGATTTATCTAAGTTTTTCCTAATAGTCCTCTGATCGGCTGCCATCATAAAAATTGTCGTGTAATCCTTACTTTCCTCAAAACCCTCCGATGTTGTATTGATGGGTACTAGTAGTGTGCCAAACTTTTTTCTGCTTTGGCGAACAAGATAGTCTATGTATTTGTTGTTTAGTTTTTTATAAAAAGCCACAACCCTTGAATCGAGTTGTACACTTGCCGAAAGGCTACCCCACTCCCAGTTACCGAAGTGAGCGGTTACACCCATAATACTTCGACCTGTTTGAAGATAGGGAAAAATTAACTCAGGGTTCATAAGCTTATGCCTTCGGGCAATCTGGCTCCTTGTCATTGTAAATGCCTTTATCCCTTCAAGAAAAATATCGGATAGATTTCTATAAAAATTCTTTTTTACCTTTCCTAACTCACCATTACTTGCGTTTGGAAAGCATAGCTTGAGATTCTCATCAATTACTTCCTCCCGGTAACGAACCACTTTGCTTAGAATAAAACTAATAAAATTTGAGACATAGTAAAGTAACCTGAAAGGGATTGCCCCAATTAGAATTACACCAATAGTAAATAGAATTGCTACAACTAAATGCATACAGCCGTGGAAATCAGGTAATCTAAGACAAATAACTGGCAAAAGTAAAATTTAATATTTGAAAAATATATCTATTGAATGAAATATGAACTCTTCTCTTTCTTTTTTTGTACTATTGTATCACAAATTAATTACTATCGTAATAGTACATTCAATGCTACAGTTGTTTAGGCAATTCTTTGTATGTGTCCTGTCAATTTTCTTGGTAAGTGGAGTTGCTATATGCCAAAACATTGAAAATAAAATTGATAGCCTAATTAATTGCTCATACACAATCAGCAATTCTAATCCCAGCCAAGCATTCTTTGTTATTGATTCTGCGCTTAAGCTTAGCGAAGAGGTCGGATACATGAAAGGGAAAGCAGGGTCTTTAAGAATCAAAGGCTTAACCCTTTTCTATGGTGCAAAGTATGCTGAAGCTTTAAAACTTTTTCTTGAAAGCGAAGAGTTATATCGGCATTTAGGCGATACGATTGGTATTTGTAATGCAAAAAATTTAATTGCAATTGTTTACGATTATCAAGGGCTTATTGAAAAATCGTTGGAGATTGACCTGGAAAACCTTTCTCTTCGACGTTTGACAGGAGACACAATTGGTATCTCAATGAGTTTAAATAACATTGCCGTTTCTTTTAGCAAACTTGGCAGGGTGGGAGAGGCTCTTGCAAGTTACAAAGAGGCTATCGGGTTGATTGATAGCATGCTGAATCCTTCGTTTTTAAGCAGAGTAATCAACAATATAGGTATTATATACCTAAATCAAGGTCAATCTGATTCAGCTTACCACTACTTTACAAGAAGCATAAACATACGCCAAACGATTAACGATAGACAGGGTTTGGCAAACTCATACTTAAGCCTTGGCAGATACTACCAAAACTTGAATAATTTGGAAATTTCAAGAAAACACTTTGAAGAAAGTTTTGCCATTGCGAATGAAATTGGGATAGTCTATGAGATTGAATCGGCCGCAAAAGAACTAAGTAATGCTTACGCTCTTTTAGGTCAATACAAAAGGGCGTATGAAATAGGCACTATATACAAGCTCATGAGTGATAGCCTTAAAAGCCATGAAACCACTCAGCTACTTGTTCAACTTGAAAAAGAAGCACAATTCGAGAAAGAGCAAGAAATTCGAAGGATAATTCAAGCAAAAGCAGACCTTGAACGTCAACAAAAAATTGAGCAGCAGTCACATCTTCGGGATATTCTAATTTCATTAACACTTGGGATTCTTATTGTTGTTATACTTGTTTCCTTCGAATTCAAAAGAAAAAAGAGAAGAAACCTTGACCTTTTAGCACAAAGGAAGGAGATAACACAACAAAAGGAGGAAATTTTAACGCAACGGGACGAGATAATTATACAATTATCGGTCATCGAAACGCAACGAAATAGGGTTGCACTCCAGAAATCATTGCTTGAGACTAAAAATCAGAAGATTACCGACAGCATCGAGTATGCAAGTAGTATTCAGGGCGCACTTCTTCCTTGGACGGAAACCCTTCAAAAGTTGGTTGGAGAGCACTTTGTACTGTTTAAACCCAAAGACATTGTAAGCGGTGACTTCTACTGGGTTTCTGATACCCCAGAAGGTGTATTAATTGCTGTTGGTGACTGTACAGGACATGGGGTAGCCGGTGCGTTAATGAGCGTTCTAGGCATCTCGCTTTTAGCCGAAATAGTTCAAAAAGAAAAGATTACAAGGCCCAATCTTATTCTTAATCGCATTAGGGAGTCGCTAATTCTTTCGCTTCATCAATCGAAATCTGTTTCCAACAATAAGGATGGTATGGTTATGGCTATCTGCTTGCTTGATAAAAGTAACTACTCCGTACAGTATTCGGGTGCGAGTATGGCTATTGCATACACGAAGCGTGATGGTGAAGTTGCTACCCTTGAAAGGTTAAGGCCAGACAGAATGCCAATAAGTATTATACCAAACATGAAAGATTTTACCCTTCATACTTTTTCTCTTTCTAAAGGCGACATGCTTTACTTTTACAGCGATGGGTTTGCAGATCAGGTTGGAGGGCCTCACAACAAAAAATTCTTGCTTCGACCATTCCTAAATTTGCTTCAAAAGAATTCAAAACTTGATGTTGAAAGGCAGAAGTATGAACTAGAACAAGCGATAGGAACTTGGATGGATTTTTCTGAAAACGAATTTGAGCAATTCGACGATATAACTGTTATAGGTATTCGAATGTAGTAAAGTAATAGATGATAATTTTTATTAATAATATTAACAAGTACTTAGGTGCAACTTATTTTTTGTTTGCCTTCTCATTGCTTTCTTCTGCTCAAGGCATTGATAAAAACATAGATAGTTTAATTCTTAGCGCTTATGATCTTAGTAGCACCAATTACTCCAAGGCTTTTTCGTTAGTTGATTCAGCTCTAAATCAAAGCATTGCACATTCCTACGCTTGGGGTGAGGCAGAAGCCTTAAGGGTTAAGGGTCTAACCTTATTCTATGCCATTCAATACTCTCAGGCATTAAAACTTTTCATTGAAAGCAAGGAAAAATTCCAAGCTCTTGGAGATACAATTGGAGTTTGTAATGCAAACAACTTGATTGCAACAGTTTATGACTATCAGGGTTTTAACAAAAAAGCGATATTAAAACATCAAGAAAACCTTGAGTTACGAAGAGCAATTGGCGATATAAATGGTTTGTCAGCTACTCTTAACAATATTGCTGTTAATCTTCGAAAGATTGGTGAAACCCAAAAAGCACTTGAATATTATCTTCTTGCCATTAACCTTATTTTGAACAGTGATGATTTGCGCTCTCTCAGCAGAAGCTATAATAATGTAGGGTTGGTTTTTCTTGAATTAAATGAATTGGACTCGGCCTTCAAGTACCTCAACAAAGCACTTGAGATTAGAGAAAAACTAACCTTCCCACAGGATTTAAAGAATACATACCAAGGTTTAGGAAGTTACTATTTTCAAGCCAAAAACTTGAAAAAAGCAAGGGATTACTTTGAGAAAAGCTTTTTGATAGCCAATGAAATTGGTATTGTTTATGAAATCGAATCGGCTGCAAAGGACCTAAGCCAGGTTTACTACCAAATGGGACAATACAAAAAAGCATACGATACCCATCTAATATACAAGCAGATGAGTGATAGCCTTAAAAACAAAGAGACTATTCAACTGCTTACCAGTATGGAAATGGAGTCAAAATTCGAGAAGGAAAGGGAGTTACAAAAGTTGATTCAGGAAAAAAAAGATGCAGACAACCAACTCATAATGGTTAAACAGAAACGTTTTAGAAATATTCTTGTTTTAGTTATTGTTGCTCTCCTCGTTATAGCACTTCTTATTTTTAAGGGATTTATTGAGAAGACAAAACATAACCGCTTACTTACCATTCAAAACGAAGAAATCCTTCAACAAAAGGAAGAAATCTCTACTCAGCGTGATGAGATTGAATCGCAAAAGGAAGAAATTGAGGCTCAGCGAGATCTGTTGATTAAGCAGAAACTGCTAATGGAAAACAAAAATCAGAAGCTAACTGATAGCCTTGAATACGCAAGAAGCATTCAGGGGGCTTTGCTTCCCTGGACCGGAACGCTTCACTCACTAATTGGCGACCATTTCATACTTTACAAACCCAAGGATATTGTTAGTGGCGATTTCTATTGGGCATCCGACACCAACGATGGTGTTATTGTCTGTGTTGCCGACTGCACAGGGCATGGTGTACCCGGTGCTTTTATGAGTGTTTTGGGCATTTCACTTCTCTCGGAAATCGTACAAAAAGACAGGATTACTCAACCCAATCTTATCCTTAACAAACTCCGTGAATACCTAATATACTCTCTTCGACAAGACGAAACACATTCAAGACATAAAGAGGGCATGACCATTGCTATATGTCATATCGACAGAAAAAAAGGTTTAATGAAATATGCAGGAGCGAGTATGCCCATGATTTTAATAAGACACACTTATGGAACGCCAATCCTTGAGAGGTTGCATCCCGATGGTATGCCAATTGGTATTTCTCCAAGAATGAGGGACTTTACCCAAAAAGAATATACTATATCCAATGGGGATATGCTATACCTTTACTCCGATGGTTATGCCGACCAGTTTGGTGGTACCGAAGGGAAAAAGCTGAAAATAAAACCTTTCTTATCGCTGCTTGAAAACAACTCCACGAGGCCACTAGCTGAACAGCAGCAAATACTTGAGTCAAACATTAAAAATTGGATTAACGAATCAAACCCCGTTGTAGAACAATTCGATGATATAACCATTCTAGGCATAAGGATTTAATGGCTGCGGTCTCATCTGGTTAAAATATTATCAAATTTGTTTTGAGGAAAAGCTTTATTACCTTCGAAGCTTGTTAAAACAACCTTTCATGTTGAAATGCTAATAAATGTAGTTTTACTCGTTATTGGACTAACCATCCTCATTCTTGGGGCCAACTGGCTTGTTGGAGGAGCGTCGTCGATTGCAAAAAGATTAGGGGTTTCATCGTTAACCATCGGTTTAACGGTTGTTGCTTTTGGTACCTCCCTACCTGAGATGGTCGTTAACATGTTAGCATCTGTCGAGGGTAATAGCGGACTTGCCATTGGC
>CAYZSD010000085.1:0-14054 GCA_964481075.1 uncultured Rikenellaceae bacterium
AGTAACTCAATTTTCATGCGTGTTTGTGCTTTTGCAATATCATGGGTGTTTCATGGAGTCTATTTCAATATTTCGATGCAATATATAAAAAAAAATCACTACAAAAATAAAACATTCAAATTATTATTCAAAAAAATGAAAGCCTCTAACTTGCGAGGCTTTCTGGTTTGGTCTCAAGGCTTTCTAGGGTTAATATGAAATAAAATTGAAGGTATAGCCAAGCATATCCGATATCTCCTCGCCCGATTCAAGAATCTCGTCATCACCATCCTCATAGTACCAGTTAACCTCTACCTTGTTGCCTTTGGAATGGAATTTCATGAATTCAAGTAGTATATCGAGAAGAAATTTCGATGAAGCGGAATTGAAGTATGTCATTTTCATGTTAATGGTAAGAATACTCTTGTCGAACTGGGTGTTCATGCTGAGCACGTTATCGTTGTATTCTTCTAACCACTTAAGTATAGGGCGGTAAAAACCAATAACATTTTCTGGCCGAGAAAACCCTGATATTTCGAAAAGGCTGTTTTCAGGGTCAAAGTTTACTTTTGGTGTGAACTCGGTGGGTTCAATATATAATGGCTCCATATTCTATTTAATTAATTGTGTTGATCGAGATCACGATGTTTATAGTAAAATAGGAGTAATCTGAATTAATCGTTTCAAAGGTATAGTTAATCTTATTCTCAGAAACTTTTGCAATGTTAATAATTCCGAGACCTGCTCCCCCTTTGGGCGAAATGTTTCCGCTGAGAATTGTGTTTTTGTAAAGGTCCTTCAGCCCATTCTTGTCGAGCTTGTTAACTTGGTCAAGCTTCTCTTTCAGTAGTGCCGATTTTTTCAGAAGGACAGAGTTAGATGCGAACATTGAAAGTTCGTTGTTGTCCAAATAGAGTGAAAAGCGAGGTAGATGGTCGTTGTCGTTGTTGATGGTATCCTGGTGCTTGTAGATATTCTCTAAACTCTCAACCATTGCTGAATACACCTTCTTCTTGATGGTGATATTCAGCCCTTGCTTGTCAACAAAGGCAGACATTCGATTTAAAAGAAAGCCTATCTCCTCATAGCTCAAAGGCCCATAATGAGCCAGAATGTTTTCTCGTGTCGCCACTTTAGTTGCGTTGGAAATATTATGAACCAAAAATAATCAATTTTTAATGAACTAAGCAAAAATATTAATTTTTTTCTTTGTAGAATGCAAATGTATTCTTTTTTTTTGATTCACAACATTTTTATGAGTTTGTAGAATTATTTTTAATCAATTAGTAATAGTTGCTAGTAACCCCAGGAAGTTTTATGAAGGGTAATATCTAGAAATTCAGCACGATAGTTCTATTGATGGGAGTTAAAAATAAAAAAGCCCACAACTCTATTAAGAGTCTGGGCTTAATTATTTGTAATAAAAAAATAGGGAAAAGTTAGAAAGATAATAGTGTTACTGTTCGTGTAATTTAGAATTAAACTACATCGAGTAGCTTTTTACAACCTCCGATGCAAACTGGTCGATGGTTTTTGAATCGGTTGCTCCATAAAAGTCATAATAGTATTCAATTAAATACTTTCTAATTTCATCATCGGCCATCCTCTGACGTTTTAGAATTGGAATAATGGTATTGAACTCATTCTTAAGTTCATTCTTATCCACAAATACCAGAGTGAAGCGAGTGATTTCATGACTACTTCTTGAGGACATTTCGTATTCGTAAACGGCTAGGTTCGATATTTCGTTGCCAGAGACCGCCCCTGCACTGCTTGTAGTGAGTTTATCTCTTTCAAGAAGAAGTGTTTGCTGATCGTGCCCAATTTTCTTTGAGACAGGAGTATTGTCAACCCTGTAGTAAAAAACAATGAACTTATCTTCCGATAATGGGTATTTCTTTTCGCTTAGTGGGACGTTTATAGCATCGCCAATGATAGAGAATTTATCATTGCCAAAGTATTGCTTCAGATCCGATACCTCAGTTTGGTTGGGATCGAAGCGAGCCAACATCAGATTACGCATCTTAGTAGGGGTGGCAATGTCGCTTACCTTTCCGGTTAGCATCTGATGATCTGAGCCAAGTTCTGTGTCGGGTAGTTTAAGCAAAAACCTACCCATGGAGCTGCCAATTGAAATTGCATAGCAATCGAAGCTCTCGAAGAGCAGTTGATCTTCAGGGGTGAGGATATCGCCAGCAGCAATGGTTTTTCCTGTCTTAAGATTAGTAACATTTCCATTAACCCTGGTAACATGGAACGATTCCTGTGCAGAGGTGCTTAACACAAAGCAGAGGAGAACTAATAATGAAATGGATGTGAATTTCATCTTTGTAAGTTTTTTATTGTGAGTACTCATAGTCAAGTTTTGTAAACTTCATTCATACAACTCTTGTACCAAAAGTAGGAAATTAATTCTTATTTTGATATTTTTCCTTTTGACTTTTGGGCAAAGAGTTGATAATTAGGTTGTAAGAATCAAGAATCCAGTCTTTTATGAAAGGAAAAGGTACCGATCCGTCAATGTCAATGGTATTCCAATGCTTCTTATTCATGTGATAACCTGCCTTAACGCATGGGTAAACTTCCCGAAGCTCAATCGCTTTGTTTGGATCGCATTTCACATTAACTGACAGGGGACTATCGAGGGCTAACAGGGCATACATTTTTCCTGAAACCTTAAAGACAAGGGTAACATCATCGAAAGGGAAACTTTCTGTTGTACCCTCTAACGAAAGGCAATATTCTCGAATTTCTTCAACATTCATGTTTCTACTCAAATTTAGTTTTAAAGTATAGGGGAAAAAGCATCGGGGATATGCTCCAACTCGAAATGGTTGCCTTTGTAAAGCAAGCTAAGGATATCGAATTGAACCTCCATATCATAGTCATAATGAATCACATAAGCATCGGCTGCGTCGATTATGTTTTTTTGCTTTCGAATTTTTACCGACTCTTTTGGCTCTTCCCAGTAATCGTTCAAACGGGTTTTTACCTCAAATACAATGATTGTATTATCTTTTAAGGCTACAATATCCAGCTCTTTCTTCCCGTGTCTCCAATTGGTATGTAGTATTTTATACCCATTACACTTGACGTATTCCTGTGCGTATTCCTCACCAAGTTTGCCAATTTTTTGGTGATGAGGTAAATCACTATTTTTGACTCCATTCATACGTAACAAATTTGTTATTTTGCAATATAAAAGAGTACAAAACATCAAGTATCAAATGTACAGAATAAAATCGTATATTATACTTTTCGGCTTACTAGTTTTCCTTCCTTCGTTTTCTTTTAGTCTAAGTTTCGAAGGGAATATTAGTTTTATTCGTGAAAGCGTGTACGATACCACGTATATTGTGATTATGGTAAAAGGGGAGCTTGTTCGTGTCGATGAATTTGACCAGAATAGAAAATTACTTAGCAGCCAGCTTGTAAACCTTACTAATGAACAGGTTGTTGCTCTTTCGCATGAAAAGAAACTATATACACATATTCCTGTTGCACCCCACAAGAATTCTTCAACTCAACCTTTAAACATCAACAAAACAGGCAACTACAAGGAAATCAACGGGTATGTTTGTTACCAGTGGAGGGTGAAGGATGTAAAGCGTAATACTGAAGTAGCTTACTGGGTAGCCCAGGAGCGGTTTGGTTTTTTTGAAACGTTGTTAAAACTCCTTAACAGAACCGAACACAGTCTTCGAATTTTCAGTAGCATTCCAGAAAACGAAGGCTATTTCCCGCTATTAACCGAGGAACGTACGCTTCTAAGAAAGGATAAGCTACGGATTGCAGTTGTCGATATTTCTGAAAAGAATTTAAATCATTCCCTTTTTGAGATCCCTCAAGGTTACAAGTCGGTTAGATAGGCTCATCTAGTTCAATCTTCATTTTCAACCCTTCGTGCTCTCGAGTGCATGGTAGCATATATGGTTGGAACAACCAAAAGGGTTATAAAAGTAGAAACGAGCAGACCACCAATCATAGTAATTCCAAGTGGTTGATACGCCTCTCGACCCATTCCCTGGCTTAGGGCCAAAGGTAGCATCCCAAGTATAGTTGTTAGGCTGGTCATTAGCACCGGACGAAGGCGACTTCTGCCAGCTTCCTGAATTGCATCGTAAAGTTTATACCCTCTTGCTCTAAGAATATTCGTATAGTTAACCAGCACGATTCCGTTGTTCACTACAATTCCCAGAAGCATGATTACCCCAACAAATGTTGTAACGCTCAGAGTTACACCTGTAAGTTTGAAAGCCCAAACCACGCCAATAAAGGTTAGGGGTACTGCAAACATGATGATGAACGGATCTTTAAACGACTCGAACTGCCCAGCCATAACCATGTAAACCAGCGCAATGCCCAGGAAGAAGATTAGGTAAAGATCGGCAAACGATTGCCCCTGCTCGGTGGTTTGCCCCGATAGGGTTACCTCAATGCCATCGGGAATTTGAATTGAGTTGAAAATTTGTTTGGCCTCGTTTTGACCTTCACCCAGAGAAATTCCATTAAGTTCGGCCATTACTCTTACAATTCGCTCTTGCGAAAGACGATCAATTTGTAGGGCTCCTGTCGCTAAGGTAATATCGGCAACTGAGCTTAGAGAAACTTGCCTGCCAAGGAGATTTGTTAGTGTTATACTGCTAATCTGTTCAATACTATTGCGGTAGTTTTCTTCATAACGTATCATTAGGGAAAATTCATGACCTCCTTCCTTAAATCCACCAGCCTCGGCACCGTAAATACTCTGCCGAACCTGAAGGCCAATCATTGCTGCATTTAGCCCCATTGCCGAAGCCTTCTGCCTGTCGATGCGTACTTGAACCTCGAGTTTCCCTTTATCTATGGTATTCACCACATCGGTAAAGCTGGTTGAGGATTGTAGCTTTTTTGTAATTTGATCTGCTGCGGCATTTAGGTCGGAAAAGTTTGAACCAGAGATGTGAAACTCGATGGGTTTGATGTTTCCCGTAACAGCCTGTGAGATAACACTTCCACCAATGATGTTGTAGTTGACAATCTCTGGTATTTCGGCAATAAGTGGTCGAAGCGCATGTGCAATCTCCTTCGCAGAGCGATTCCTGTGATTGGGCAGTGAAAGGTGTCCGATAATGGTGGAAATATTTTTCCCTTCCCGGAAACCGACTGAAGTCAAAGTGCCATCCTCCGATTGTCCCGATGTTGCAGAGAGACTACCAGGCATTAGTTCGGGCACCTCTCGCTCAATGATGTCCATCACAATCTTAGCTATGCTATCGGTTTTTGCCGCAGTTGAGCTGATATCTGTCTCAATTACAGTGATTAGATCACCAGCATCGAACTCTGGGATGTAATCAGTTCCAAGATCTTTACCAACCCAAAGGGTATAAACCAGTAAAAAAAGCGTTGCCAAAAGGGTGAATGTTTTATGAAAAACCGCCCAGCCAAGGGTTTTCTTATATAATTCTTCAAGAAGGATGAAGAACTCCTCGCTGATGCGATAGATAACGTTACGTTTTCGTTCGCTGCCAACCTTCCTGCTTTTTAGTAGGAGCGATGATGCCATTGGGGTAAGAGTGAGAGCCGTGAAAAGCGACGCAATCATGGTAATCGACGTGAGAATTGCAAGCTGTTTGAACATAATACCTACAAGACCTCCCATAAATATCATGGGAATGAAAACCATTAAAGTAGTTAGGGTTGAAGCAGTTATCGCCGAACCCATCTCCTCGGTTGCCACCACAGAAGCCAGGCTTACCTTTGTCCCCTTCTCGATATGCTGAGTTATATTCTCAAGCACAACAATGGCATTATCAACCACCATCCCCATAGCAATAATCAGCGACATTAGGCTGAAAATATTTATCGTCCAACCTATTACGAACATTAGAATGAACGCTGTAATGATTGAGAAAGGGATGGTAAGGAAAACAATTAAACTCAAGCGCCACTCACGTAGGAAGGCAAAAACAATTAGCACAACGAAAACCAGCGCATACCAAAAAGAAATGGTCAAGTTCTTGATACTTTCTACGATAAGCTCATCGGAATTCATCACCTCGTTTATTTTTACATCGGGGGGTAGGGTTTCTCGGATTTCGTCCAGCTTTTTTCGAACGGCTCTCGTTACCTCAAGGGTGTTCTTTCCCGATTGTCGCTGAATCATAATCCCAACCCCCTGGCCATGCTGGGTACGCGAGAACTCATCGAGTTCACGAAATCCGTCGGTAACTTTTGCAACATCTTTTAGTTTGATTATCCTATTATTGAAGCTTACAAGAGCGATACTTTCAAGTTCTTCAATATCTTGGATATCACCTGGAATTCGTATTGCAAAATCGTTATCGCCCACCTTGATATTCCCTCCGGGAATGGTGATGTTCTCTGCTTGTAGCATCGTAGCGATTAAACTAATAGGGATGTTGTAGGCTCTAAGTTTATGGGGATCAACCTCAACTTTTATTTCCCTTTTTGGCGTAGCCAAAACAAGTACGGTTCCTACTCCCGGGATTTTTCGAAGTGGACCAGCAATCTGCTCCTGGATAATCCTATCGAGCCCATTATAGCTTTCGTGGGCTGTTACTCCGTAAACAAGGACGGGTAGGAGAGAGGAGTTTATCTTGTAAATCACTGGGTTACTCGCACCGTTTGGTAAGCGTTTCTTCACCAGTTCAATCAGGTCGCGAGCATTGCTTGCCGATGCGCCAATATCTGCACCCCACTCGAATTGTAGCGAGATGAAGGACACATTCTCCTTCGACTGGGAGCTAATCTGCTTAAGGTTCTCAGTTCCGCCGAGTACCGCTTCCAGCGGAAGAGTAACCTGTTGCTCCACCTCAACGGCCGAAGCCCCTGGGTAAATGGTGATTACGGTAAGTGATGGGAGTTCCATTTCGGGCATCACATCCAAAGGTAAACGGGTTAGGGATACCAGTCCAAACAGCAGCACTGCCATGAAGAGCATGGCGATGGCAATTGGGCGTTTTACAGAGATTTGTGGGAGAAGCATATTGAGATTTTTGGTTGAGGATTATTCACTTCGTTCATGAGAAAAGTTAACGATTTGAGATTTATGATTAACGTTTTATGTTTAAAAGATGTCTGGATATCCATTTATATTGCAATATTTTTGATTAAAATATCTATTCATAATGGATATTATATGCCAATTATAACTATTCTAAATAGATATTATTTACTATTATCATCCATTCATATTGCATAACTAGTATTGTGATGCTTTAAGATTTATTCTTTGCCCATCAACAATCCTACTTTTGCCATCGGCAATGAGTGTATCGCTTGGTTGTAGCCCGGTTACGGCTACTAAATCGTTGAGGGTTGTTACCCTTACCACCGATTTTCGTTTGGCTTTTCCATTCTCAATAGTCAGCACAAAATCCTCCGAAGTTCCGGGAGTCCTTGATATGCAGTTCATTGGCACGAAAAGTGCCTTTTGCTTTGGAAGTTCAACGGTAACCCTGGCAAACATTCCCGGCTTTAGTTCACCATTGGGATTACTTAGGATTACTTCGGCTGGGGTTGTGCGTGTCATGGTTGAGAGCATAGGTTTAATGGAAGCTATTCTTCCAGAAAATTTTTTGTCCGGGTGTGCATCAAGGGTTATGATAACATTCTGGTTTTCTTTAACTAAGGCAAGATCTTTCTCGTTCAGATCGAACCTTACCCTAACTGGGTCGAGCTGCATTAGCCTAACGATGCCAGAGCGCATGGAGTAGCCGGGTTCTAAGCCTGGGTTTATGAAGAAGATTTCGCCCTCCTCCATCATCCTTTCCACGATTGTACCTGAGAATGGTGCGAAAACTCGCGTGTTCTTGCGTATCATCTCAGTTTTAGCGTTGGATGCTTCCAGTTTGGCTTTGATATGGTCATATTCCATCTCGCTGATGCTGCCTTTCTCCCGTAACCTTTTCACCCTTTCATAGTCCTTTTTTAGGGCTTGGTTTTCCACCTCAGCCTGGGTAAGCATTTCATCGGACAGCTCCACGATGAGTTCACCTTGCTTCACCCTTTCGCCTTCGGCGAAGAAAATGCGCTCAACCTTTCCGGGAAGTGCTGCCCCAAGATTTGACTCCCTGTTTGCGAAAACGGTACCTGAGAAGTGTAAAGAAGGAGTGTATTCCTTCTCCTCAACCCTAACTGTTATGACAGTTGGAATTGCCTCAACAACCCCTTCGTCTGCATTGTTTTTCTCCCTACACGACCATAGAACCGAAGATGATGCCAAGAAAATGTACAAAATCAATTTCTTCATACCAATATTCCTTTTGTTTTGTTGTCCATTCATTTCAGTAATATTATGATTTTGAGTGAATGAGTAGGGGAGTGTCAGATGGCGGCAAAGCCGCCATCTGACACTCCCCTACTCTAAATATTATATAAATACCTGTCATTCTGAACGAAGTGAAGAATCTATTTTTTTATCGGATACTAGTGATTTTACATTTAAAAATCTTCTCCAACCACCTTTTTCATGTTCACCAAGCTTATTTGGTATTCCATTCTAGCGTCAATAAACTCGCTCCAAGCACTTTGCCAGAGGGCTTGTGCTTCCAGCACGTCTGTTGTTTTAACCATACCCACACCGAAGGCATCGTTAGCCACATCGAGGTTTTTCTTGGCCAGCTCAAGATTTTCTTCTGCCATAAGCACTTTTTTTGTCGATTCATTGACTGTGAATAAAGCCTGCTGAACCTGAAGAGAAATAAGTTCTTGTGCCTCGTTAAGCTGTAGCTCGGCGATACGTTGGCCGTGTCTTGCTGCTCTGAGGGTATGAGCCTTATCGTTCCAATGGTATATCGGGATGTTTATGGCTATCCCCACGTTCCAGTCGCCCCCAAACTCTTCAACAAAACCCTTGTAAGGGTTAGGATTCAGCAGCATGTAGTTAGCAGTTAGCCCAATGTTGGGCATATACCTTGATTTCATCAGTTTAACCCCCGATTTCGCAATGTTTATTGCGTGATTCAGAGCCTCTATCTCGGGTCTATTGTTAATCACGTTGTCAGGGTAAGTTAGCTCTTGTGCAAGGATTATATCAGCAGACAATGAATCGGTGAGAATAATGTCGGAACTTAATGGTAGCCCAACCATTTGGCATAAGGCCATTCGTGAGAGGGTTAACCCATTCTTAGCCTTTAGATGATTAAGTTTCACCTCGTTGGTTTTAACCTGCACCCTCAGCAAATCGTTCCTTATTATAATGCCTTCATTGTATAAATTTTCTAGGTCGATACCAAGTTTTTCAAGTAGTTCAAGGTAACTTTCCACCATTTTCACCTTCTCCTGAAGGGAGACAACCCGCCAGTAGTTCTCCTCAGTTTTAAAAACAAGCTCATGCTGTTCCTTGGTTAGGTTTGCTAATGCAAGTTTTTCGCCATGCTGAGCCATTCTGTATGTCTCCCTAATCTTTCCTCCTGTGTAGATGGGTTGCATTAGCGAGATTCCACCAGCAAAAATGTTTTTACTCCCAAAGTTCAGCTGATCCTTGGGAAGCCATGCATAGTTTTTAAAGACAGGATTTCCATCCTTGTCGTAAAGCATTGCTCCGGTGATGGGGTTGAAAACGAAGGTGTTTGCCGGATCTCTTTCAGGGTCGAACTGCCCTGTTTCTGGATTAATAGCGCTAAATGGGATAGATGGGATAAGCATATCATTTTCCAGTAGTGAAATCTGCTTATTCGTTCTTGTATATATGGCGTTTGCGCTGATGTTTGGGAAGTAGTTGGTTCTTGCCGAACTCTTAATTGCATCGGCAACTCCAAACTGTTCTGAGGCTATCCTTACCTTATAATTATGCTCAAGTGCCAACTTTTTGCAATCGTCAAGCGAAAGGGATTGCTGTGCAACACTTTGGACTATGGCAAGATGAGTTACAATTGTTATCAGTGGAAATGTTTTCATGACTTCTTTTCGCTTTTATCATTTCTTCTTACCAAGCCATAGAATAGTATGTCGAGCATATCGTCCACAATCTTGTCAACGTCATCGGCTTTGGGGCTTGTTACAAACAAGGGTATCTCAATACCTTTCATTGCGGTGATGATGGCAATGGAGGAGAGCTCTGTATCCTTTACCTTGAAGATACCGCTTTCGATTCCCTCTTGAAGAACCTTCTTAACCACGCCCATCTCCTCTGTATCGTATTTGCTGCGCATCTTTTCGGCAAAGGAAAGGTCATTAAGGTCATTGCTTTTTAGAATTGTGTAGTAGTTTGCCATCTCGCGAACCACTTCCATTCGGGTTTTGATGATAAGCCTCAGCTTTTCCATGGAATTCATGGAACTCGATAGGATTTCGTTCACCTTTTCGCGTAGAGCATCGGCTTCCCTGTCCACCACTGCCTCAAATATCTCGTCCTTGCTCTTGAAGTAGTAGTATATCGAACTTTTCCCTTTCCTCAGTGCTTGTGCAATATCATCAACGGTAGTCTTCTTAAAGCCAAAACGTGCAAATACCTCGGTGGCCTTCCCGATGATGTTGTTTCTCATATTTTCTTGTGGATCAATCATATATGTGTGATTGCTGTTTATTTGATGGTCTATTCGACTAAATGAGTAAAACGGTCGAAAGGTACAACGATTGAATGGGCAAAGCAAGTGAAAAATGTTAATTTTAGATAAATTTTCTCCAAATTGCATAAAACTAGCCCAGTCATAATTGCAATCTCGTATATGTGTCTTTGTGCAAATCCTATGTGTCTATTGTGTTGAAATTATTAACACATAGTAACAATAGATTAGATAGGCACATAGATTTGGGCACAGAATAATAAGGAATAAGCTGTTTCCATAACATATCCTTATTGTTTGCGAAATATTAGAAAAAATATACCTTTGTTTTTTAAATAACACTATCTCAATCGATAGAAATCTAATAAAACACAAATCAGTAAACTCTCTAAAAATGAAGCGAATACTTGTTGTTGGTGCAGGTGGACAGATAGGCTCAGAGCTAATTCCACACCTTCGTAGCATTTACGGCGACACCAATGTGATTGCCTCCGATATCAATTGTAAGATTTGTAAGCAGCTAGGCGAAGCAGGTCCACTGGAAGAGTTCGATGCCCTTGATGGAGAGCGATTTGCTGAGGTTGTTAAGAAATATCAGGTTGATACCATATTCAATATGGTTGCACTCCTTTCGGCTACCGGAGAGAAGTATCCACAGCTAGCTTGGAAGATAAACATGGGAGCTTTGCTCAACTCTTTGGATATTGCTATGGAGAATAAGTGCGCTGTGTTCACTCCAAGCTCAATAGGTGCATTCGGTCCCACTACGCCACTCGATAACACACCCCAGGACACCATTATGCGTCCCACAACCATTTACGGGGTTTGCAAGGTTACCGGAGAACTTCTGAGTGATTACTACCACCTTAAGTTCGGCATTGATACCCGCAGCGTCCGATTCCCTGGAATTATCTCTAACGTTACTCTTCCAGGTGGTGGTACAACCGATTACGCGGTGGAGATTTACTATGGTGCAATCAAGGATAAGAAATATACATGCCCTCTTCCACAGGGAGCATACCTCGACATGATGTACATGCCCGATGCACTTGATGCATGTGTTCAGCTAATGGAAGCTGATACAGCGAAGCTAAAGCATAGGAACAGCTTCAACGTTACTGCAATGAGCTTTGAGCCCTCGCAGATAATGGCTGCCATACAGAGGCGAATTCCAGAGTTCACAATGGACTATCAAGTTGACTCTGTTAAAAAAGCTATTGCCGCATCGTGGCCAAACTACATGGACGATAGCTGCGCCCGCGAGGAGTGGGGCTGGAATCCAAAATGGAACCTCGAAACAATGACCGACGACATGCTAAAGGTTATTGGAGAAAAGCACGCTAAGGGGTTGCTGTAAGCAAAAAAATTTTTTCAAACTTATATTTTTTTCTGCATAATAATACCTAAGTAATAATGTTATTTAGGTATTTCCCTGTTATTGAACGGGCGCAACTGGCTATGTTCTCGGGTAAACCCTCATAAATAAGTTCCCCTCCATTCTTACCACCCTCAGGGCCCATGTCAATAATCCAGTCGGCATACTTAATGATATCAAGGTTGTGCTCAATAATCACAACCGTATTATTCTTGACAACCAGTGATTCAACAATTCGATAGAAGTTCTCAATATCCGACATGTGAAGCCCGGTTGTGGGCTCGTCCATAATGTAAATGTTGCTTTGATTATTCAGCTCTGTTGCAATTTTAAGCCGTTGCGATTCGCCACCCGATAAAGTGCTTAATGATTGTCCCAACTTCAGGTAACCTAACCCAACCTCTTGTAGGAGATGCAGATGTTTTCTTATTTTTGATGATTTAAAGAACTCGTATGCCTGATTAACCGTAAGATTCAACACCTCGGCAATGCTTTTCTCCTGAAACTTCAAATCTAACACCTCGGCATGGTAACGTTTTCCCTCGCATTCATCGCATAAGGTTTTTACCGAATCGAGAAAATGTAGCTCAAAGGTAATCACACCTTGCCCATTACACTTAGGACAAGCCCCTTTAGAGTTGAAACTGAACAAAGAAGCATCAGAAACAGTTGCCGAAGCAAACTCCTTGCGGATTAAATCGAAAACCCCAATAAATGTTGCTGCATTCGCCCTCGATGACTTCCCAATTGGCGATTGGTCAATTACAATAGCCTCAGGATGTTGTTTGGCAAAGCACTCGTGGATAAGGCTGCTCTTTCCACTTCCTGCAACACCTGTAACACAGGTTAAAACACCCTTGGGAATTTTTACAGATATGTTCTTCAAGTTATTGGCTGTGGCGTTTCTAATCTCGAAGAACTCAGATGAAAGCTTTCTTGTATGAGTAACCTTCTCATTTCTATACAGGTATTCCCCAGTAATACTTCCGCTAACGGATAAACCCGTAGGCTCGCCATTATATACCACGCTTCCTCCAAGTCGGCCTGCACGGGGGCCAATATCCACAATCCATTCGGCGGCACGAATTATATCAGGGTCGTGCTCAACCACAAAAACCGAATTCCCTTTTTCCTTTAGACGATGCAGGATTTTCAGAAGGTTATCCGTGTCGCGGGGGTGCAGCCCAATGGATGGCTCATCGAGAACATAGAGCATATCCACCAGATTGCAATCCATCTGCTTACTCATCTTTACCCGCTGAGACTCTCCACCCGAAAGAGTGCTCACCGCCCTGTCGAGCGACAGGTAACCAACACCAATCTCAATAAGCTGCAGAAGAAGGAACTGAGCCTTCCGCAGAATTGGTCTGGAAATCTCATCATCAATTTGCTGAACAAAAGGAAGTACATCGAACAGCTCAAGGCTACAAACCTCATCCATTGATAAACCATTTATTCTAACGCTTCGCGCCCTCTCATTTAGTCGTGTACCATTGCAATGGTTGCAATGCTGGTATTTGAAGTACTTGGTGTAGGCATTCTTCTCCTCTTCGGCTGCCTCGTCGTCGGCTCTGGTAGCTACCGCCTTTTCCAACTTGCGGGCTATACCTTCAAAATTTCGGTTGTATGAGAGTTTCTCCTTGGAATCCTTCACCGCAAACGGCTCCGAGTAGAGGAACAGGCTTCGCTCCTCCTCCGAGAAATCTCTCAAGGGCTTATCCACTTCAACCACATTCAAGCTAATTAACTCCTTCCATAGAAATCCCCCAACCTTGTAGTGAGGATGAGTTATTGCGCCCTCTCTTATGGACTTTTCCCAGTCGAGGAACAGATCCAAATCAACCTTGATTTGTTTGCCCAACCCATTACACTCGGGGCACATCCCCTCTGGATGGTTGAATGAGAAGTAGAACGATGGCCCGATAAAGGGCTTACCAATGCGAGAGAAGAGTAACCGCAGGTAGGTATTAATTTCAGTTGCTGTTCCAACCGTGCTTCGCAGATTCTTACCCAAACGTTTCTGGTCGATAACTATGGCTGTTGAAAGGTTGAGGATATCGTCCACGTCGGGGCGTGATAATTTTGGCATTCGAGTGCGGGCAAAGGTTGAGAATGTTTCGATAAGCTGCCTTTGAGCCTCGGTGTAAATGGTGTCGAATAGCAATGATGACTTGCCTGAGCCCGAAACA
>CAYZSD010000086.1:0-13909 GCA_964481075.1 uncultured Rikenellaceae bacterium
GTATTCAGGTGCATAACCAGTAATATCACCCAAACAGATAAGCATGTCGTACCCATTGTTTTTTAAAGACGACATCGCTTTTTCGAGCATCTGAAAGTCCTCGTGGATATCGGTAATGATTGCAATTCGCATGATTAGGATGTGTGTGATTAACAAAACTACAAAATTTTTATTAGCTTTGCTAAACCGATACTCTATAAATGTATTTCATTTCAAATTTTTCTGAAAATGAACTTTTCCAACCATAAAAATCTTAGGCTAGGACGTTTCGGAAATCTATCAAAATACCAAGATATTATTAATCATTTCATTACAACTCGCCACGGAGGTGTTAGCTCAAATAGTTACAGTAGCCTCAATCTTGGTATGATGCAGGATGATCCTTTGAAAAATGTAATTGAAAATCGTTCGAGGGTTGCTGAAGCAGCAGGATTAGACCCATCTCGATTTGTGTACCCTATTCAGGTTCATGGTGTTAACATTCCAAGGGTTCACGAAATTGATGCAAGTAAGGGGTGTTTTTCGCTAAACGATGCTTACGCAAATACCGATGGATTTGTAACAAACACACCCCGACTTTGTCTTATAACCTTGGCTGCCGACTGTGTTCCAATAGTTTGCTTCGACCCAAAAAACAATGCAATAGGCGTTGCCCATGCTGGCTGGAAGGGAACAGTCCAAAGAATATCATCGTGTCTTGTTGCTAGAATGAACGAAGAGTTTGGCTCGAAACCCATTGATCTGGTTGTTGGTATTGGCCCTTCGGGTGGTCCTTGTTGTTACGAGGTAGGAAACGATGTAATTGATGAGGTTGCCAAATCGTTCGATGTAAAACAGGTTATTAAAAAGGTTGATGGTTTTCAAGTTTTCGATATGTGGGAAGCTAACCGGATGGCGCTTATTGAATCAGGTGTTTCTGACGAAAATATCGAAATAGCCGGGATTTGTACCATTTCTCAGAATGACGATTTCTTCTCGGCACGCAGGGGCGACAGCGGAAGATTTGCCATTGGTATTTTCTTGAAATAGATAACTTATTCATTTCACATTAAACATAATAACCAACAACTTAAAACATAAAAAAATGTCACATCACACAGAAAATGACAAAATTAAGGGTTTACCTGAGAATGCATACAAGGAATTAAAACCCGGCGAGGAGTATCAACCCATCATGTCACCACTGAAAATTGTACCTGAAGTTAGCACCTATTCGGTTCTATGGGGTTTAGTAATGGCAGTAGTTTTCTCAGCCGCTGCTGCATACCTAGGCTTGAAGGTAGGGCAAGTATTTGAGGCAGCAATACCAATTGCAATTATTGCCATTGGCCTTTCAGCGCTTAGTAAGCGCAAGAACGCTCTTGGTGAGAATGTTATCATTCAGTCTATTGGTGCAAGTTCGGGTCTTATAGTAGCAGGAGCAATCTTCACATTGCCAGCTTTATATATTCTAAACCTTGAGGCTCAGTTCTACCAAGTCTTTTTTGCCTCGCTCCTTGGTGGAATCCTTGGCATTCTATTCCTAATACCCTTTCGAAAGTACTTTGTTGCCGATATGCATGGCAAATTTCCTTTCCCTGAAGCAACAGCAACAACCGAGGTATTGGTTTCGGGTGAGAAAGGGGGTAACCAGGCTAAATTATTGATATTAAGCGGTTTGGTTGGTGGTATATACGATTTCATCATTGCAACATTTGGGTGGTGGAGTGAGGTTTTCACTACCCGAGTAGTACCTTTTGGTGAACAACTTGCTTCGAAGGCGAAGATGGTTTTCCAAATAAACGTAGGGGCAGCAATTGTAGGTTTAGGGTATATAATAGGTTTAAAGTATGCCGCAATTATTTGTGCAGGCTCTTTTGTTGGCTGGTTCGTGCTGATACCTTTTCTAAACTACTTTGCTGAGGGTATGACGATTCCTGTTGGAACTAACGCACTTAGCCTAATTGGCAATATGAGTCCTGAGGAAATGTTTACCCATTACATTCGTCCTGTTGGAATTGGCGGAATAGCAATGGCAGGAATCATTGGTATTATCAGGTCATCAAGTATAATCAAGAAAGCTGTTGGAATGGCTTTCTCCGAGACTGTTGGCAAGAAAGGTTCGGTTTCAAAAGAAGAACTTCGCACTCGTCGCGATCTTCCTATGACCATCATAGCAGGTGGAATCCTAGTCACTGCAATTCTAATCTTTGTGTTCTTTCAGTTTGGTGTTGTATATAACCTAACCCACGCCCTTGTTGGATTGGCTATTGTTATGATTGTTGCTTTCCTCTTCACAACAGTAGCAGCCAACGCAATAGCAATCGTGGGAACAAACCCCGTTTCTGGGATGACCCTAATGACCTTGATTCTAACCTCTTTGATAATGGCTTCTGTAGGTTTATCGGGAGAAACGGGAATGGTTGCTGCGCTTGTTATTGGTGGTGTTGTTTGTACCGCTTTAGCTATGGCTGGTGGCTTTATCACCGACCTAAAAATTGGGTATTGGCTAGGTTCTTCGCCATATAAACAGCAAACATGGAAGTTCTTAGGTACATTTGTTTCGGCGGCAACTGTTGGAGGTGTAATCATTATTTTGAACAAAACCTATGGATTTACAGGCGATGGCGCTCTGGTTGCCCCACAAGCCAATGCTATGGCAGCAGTTATTGAACCAATGATGAGCGGAAAACCTGCCCCCTGGCTGCTCTATACTGCTGGCGCCATGCTTTCCCTTATTCTTACATCAATCAATGTTTCTGCCCTAGCATTTGCACTGGGAATGTTTATTCCTCTTCATCTAAATACCCCACTGTTGGTGGGTGGACTAATAGCACACTTTGTTGCAACAAGAAGCAAGGATAATGCTGTTAATCAAGCTCGTCGCGAAAGAGGAACGCTTATAGCGTCTGGATTCATTGCAGGTGGAGCACTTATGGGAGTTGTGAGCGCAATTCTTAAATTCAGCGGGATTAATTACGTGAATAACGAGTGGTTCGAATCGAATGGTGCTCAGATTCTTGGTTTGGGCATGTTCCTCGTAATATGTGGTTTCCTTATTTGGGAAGCGTTAAAGGGTAAGCCTGATGAAGATAAAGGGTAATGAATGCCTTACTAGTATTACTTGAGGCTGTTCCGATAAGTCTTTTTGCTGACAATCATCAATAACTGTCTAGTATTGATTGATTTAACTATTGTCTTATTAGGAATTCCTTTACCTTATGTTCTAAAGTTTTGCGGCTACCTTCAACCGGAGTTCTAGAATACGCCTATACCAAGGTTCTTCGGGGAGTTTATAATAATTTCTCGATTGGTCGAGCCACTCTAAGGCAGCTTCGAAATTGCCATTCATTTCATTGGCAACAGCCATATTGAATGCAGCACGAGCTGCAGCAACGGGTTTTGCCTTAGGATTCTGAATTATTGATTGCCATTTTTTTGCAGCATCGAGCCACTGATTCGATTGGGCAAATTTTGCCGCTTCACGCATAGGTTTTGCACCTTCAATAAAGTAGAGCCTCTGCTCATCCATCCATGTTGGTGCAATTTTATTTGCAAAAGCTTTCCCCGTTGAATAGCCGCTATAGGTTGCAGCAGAGAAAAAACCCGGGAGCTGGTCCCCAATCCTAACCCTATTATAATCAACCTTTTCCCAGGTTAGAGTATCTCGATGAAGGTAATCGGTGATAATCTTCCTATTCTTAACGTCGTAAACACGCCAAAAGGCGTAAACATGCATTGTTAAATAACCATAATTCATGCTCATGTATCCATCCCAAAAGGAATAGCTATCGTTAACTGGCCGTAATTTGATATACTCAAGCGAAATCAATAGGTCGGAATTATTCTGTGCTGCAAGTCCCTCAACTACATTCCACTCGAAGGGGAGAATGAACTGGGATGCATCGTTCCGGAAATAAATTCGGGTTGAAATATCCAAACCACTATATTTTGGAGATTCGTAGAGGCTCTCTGCCAGCACAAAAATCGCTTCTACGGCAGCCGTACTATCCAATGCTGCCTGTGCCATACTCTCATCAATACCCCGAATTCCTTGATAAACACTAGCAACGAGGGTTGGTTTGGTAAATTCCTTTGAAATATGAATTTCTGCCGGCCTAAGAGTTTGAATTTCAATAACTCGGTAGGTTATACACGAAGAGAAGAGTAAAAGCTGAATGAATGATGCTAAGGCAAAGAATAAATATTTCAATCGCATAAGCCAAGAATTGGAAAATACATCAATAAATGAACGAATCAATCATAATTAAATTGTTTACCTAACGCTCCTAATTAGTCGTCTAAGTTTCACCTCTAGTTGACGTGGGGTTGTTGGCCTGGAAAGTATTGTAAGGTCGTTTGCCAAAATGAACATTTTTGGGGTTTCTTGAACGTCATAAGATGTTAGCAGCGCACTATGCTCCGAGAATGGTTCACGCAAGTTAATCCATCTTAGATTTAGATTATCGACATACTGCTGCCATAGTTGCTCTTCTGAATCGATGGATATGGCAATAACCTCAACAACATCTTTTTGGTAGTTATTGTAAACCTCAACAATGCTTGGAAGGGTTTCAATACAATGTGGGCACCATGTTGACCAGAAAACCAAAATCTTGAACTTTGAGTTTAATTCGGATAGTTTAATTGTTTCTCCTTCATTATTTTGAATATTAAAGTCGTATGCAATATTTCCAACTCTTGTTGAAAGTGCTTTTTGTTTAGGCTTTTCTATTTTCGCAACTATAGGTTCTAATCCATTGTATGTTCCTGTTTCCAAAAACTCAACGACATGATTATATTCCGAATCAGAAAAACCATCATAAAGGGTATTACGAAGATATGCCGTAAAGATGGGATTCATTCCTGCATCCAAAAGCTTAGCTATTCCTTGTATCAGCAAAGCTTCCTGCTCTTCCCTATCGTACTCGCTGATGAATAATGACTCTATGTATCTCCATAACCTTCGAGAAATGAACGGAGAATTTAACAATCTACTATCCATTAAGTCAATACTTCCCCACCAATTGTTGAAAGCAACTTCAGGTAATATGATACTTTGATTTTCATCGAAAACTGGATAGCTATCAACAAGTATCAATTTTGAAGCGAGAAGTTCGGGATGCTCTCTGTTTAATTTGTTTGCATAGCTTAAAAGAGTTGAATTAACAAGCAACAACTCATTGTTGATTAAGGATTTAAAAATAGTACTGTCAGGATAAAAATCGAGCAATGTTCGAAGTAACCAGGACTGCTGATCGATTCGTTTCTTTTGCTGCACATACCTCCAGAAAACCTGGTTTTCTAAAGATGTCTTTGACTTCAGGCTATCATCGAATGCAAACACAAAGGTAGAAATGTCAATTTTTACTTCGTTTGAAACGACAATATCGAAAGCAGTACCCTTACCAACCTCAATTTTATACAGCCCTTTTCTATGTCCCTCCTTCAGTAAGAATTGGAATGAGCCATTAGCTGAAATATATGAAGTGTCAATCGGAAAGGTTTGAATACCAACATACTCATAAAGAACTGCTTTGGAGAAAAGACCTTGAATAATTGTAAGGGTTATTTCAACTTGCTGCGAAAAGACGATTACAGGAAGTAATAATAACTTTAATAATAGGGCTTTACGTATCATTATTTTATATTTTAAATCAACCAAATAATATTTCAAGGAAGCTAAAGATGTTAGACTGAAAAAGAGGGTACTAAGTTTAAAAGAATTACCTAAAGGGGTGGTAAATACTACTTTACCTTTCGCTAGCCCATTCAAGTCAATAGGGCTTGTACCAACTTTACGACCAGAAAAAAGAGGTATTCTGATGTGCTAATTCATATATTCCTGATTCATATACTTTTAAGATGATTGCTGTATGTTGCTCCATGGTCTCGGTAATAGTTGTTAAGCAACAGTTTGCTTAACAACAACGTTTAGAAAGTGAACAATATCGCCTGGATAGATGGTATTCTTTCTGAAATCAACTGCTTTCCCATATACGTTTTAAGTTATTTATGATGCTATTCCTGAGATAGTAGGTTAACTATCTTTCTTTTCAAGTCTTTTGGATTAAACGGTTTAAGAACGAATTCGTTCATTCCTAGGCTGAAAATCTTGGATTGAACATCAATAAGAGCCGAGGCTGAAAGGGCAATAATTGGAATATTCTTCTTTTGTGGATCGCTCAGGTTGCGAATGGCAACAGTAGCCTCGTAACCATTCATAATTGGCATTTCAAGATCCATAATAATTACATCGAATTCGTGTTTACAAATCATTTCCAACGCAGCGCTTCCATTCTCAGCAATTTCGGTAAGGAAACCCCACGACTGAACTATTCTGTCTGCAATCATTGAATTAATCTCGTTGTCTTCAACAATGAGAATTCTATAGGGTTTACCCTCCCTATGGGGTATTTCTATTGTATCGGTAGAAGAATCGGTTAACGATGAGCCAACCTTTGCCTTTGATTTAGTTAGCGTTAGCGTTATGCTGAAGGTTGAGCCCTTGCCTGGAATGCTTTCCACAATGATTTCGCTATTCAGAAGGGTTGCAAGCTGTTTTGAAATAGCCAAACCCAAACCTGAACCTCCATATCGGCGCGAAGTACCCACGTTTGCCTGAGTAAACTCCTGAAATATAATGGACTGTTTTTCGAGAGGAATTCCAATTCCGGTATCGGAAACTGCAAAGCAAATCGATGCCGATGACTTGCTCTGATAAACTAATGAAAACTTAATTAGCACTCCACCCTTTTCGGTAAACTTAATTGCGTTGCTGGTAAGGTTTGTAAGTATTTGATTAATCCTAATTGGGTCACCAACAAAGTACTCAGGGATATTACTGTCGAAATTTAATGAAATATCAAGGTTTTTCTTTAAGGCCATGTGTTTAAAAGTATTGAAAACTCCCTCGGCTAGATCCTTGATATTGAATGGGATGCTTAGAAGTTTCAGCTTACCAGCCTCAATTTTGCTATAATCGAGTATATCATTTAAAAGGCTCATCAGGTTATCAGCCGAGTAGCGTAAGGTTTTTAGGTTTTCTTTCTGACTTTCCGTTGGGCTCTCGCTCAAGAGAATGTTTGTCATACCAATTATTGCATTCATTGGTGTCCTAATCTCGTGGCTCATTGTAGAAAGAAACTGTTCCTTCACTTTTGACGCTTCCTCAGCCTTTTCCTTTGCTCTAATTAATTCATTTTCAAGTTCTTTTCTTTTTGAAATATCGGACATTACGATAAGGATGCAATCCTGATCTTGTATTCTTACTCTGTCGGCTGAAAATGTAACTGTAAGCTCCTCTCCCTTTGAGTTCAACATTGTGGTCTCAATATCCCGAACCAACTCATTTTTATTCAACCATGAAAGTAATTCTTTTCGTTTAGAGATGTTTGGAAATATGTTAAGTTCTTGTGAAGATTTGCCAATTACATCGTTCCGGTTCAAACCCGAAGTTCTGAGAAAAGTTTCGTTAACATCGATGAAACGACCCTCATAGAACGTGCTTATGGTCATCATTACCGCATTGTTATCGAACGCTTTGCTAAACTTCTCCTCTGAAAGCATAATTATTCGCTCATTCTCAATCCTTTGCGATATATCCTGGCAAACAGCAAAAACCACCTGCTTTTGACTCCAGTTTCCTAGAAAAAATCTTACCTCCACAGGGATTATGGTATCCTCATTAACAATTAGTTGGCTCTTAAACAGAAGTCTTTGCCCCAGAAAAGACTCGGCAATCAGCTTTCTAATATTATCTCTCTCGTCCTCTGGGAAAAAACTTGAGAAATTTTTGAGAATAACATTATGTGTCTTAACATCAAGCCTTTCATAAACACTGCTGTTAGCTTGAACGACAGTAAAACGTTTATTAATAATAAAAACGAAATCCTCAAAGGCATTAACCAGAAATCGAAAATTTTGCTCCTCGCTAAGCAGCTTCTCCTCGTACTCTTTCTGTGTGCTGATATCGTAGCAGCTATTCAGCAAAGCGATTCGGCCCTCCCACTTAATGATACTAACGTTCGACTTCAACCACAGAAGCTCACCGTTCCTGTTATTGATTCTATATGTATATGATTTAGATTGCTTTAACCTTATTTCCTTAAAGTTATTGTTAAACAGAATATTTATAAGTTTTTTATCCTTCGGATGAACTAGGTCAATGAACTGCATTTTATTAAGCTTTCTGGTAGTAAAGCCAGTGAGCTTGGCAAAATGCTTGTTATGAAATACAACCCTTCCATCCTGGACAACAAAAATTCCACTACCAATACTGTTAACAATTGAATTGCAGGGGATTGTGTTCATTTTGAAAACTAATAATGGAACTTTTTACGTAATAATTTGCTTAGGTTGGCAAGCACAATTCAGTGATTCTTTTACTTTCAAATATAATTCAATTTTTTGTTTTCGTAACTTTGTAAACTTTAGCCAAAAAAACTTGTTACTAGTATTAGTTTTGAAAAAAACTAAAATCAAGACTTTATCTAATACAAAAAATGAGAAGCAGAATGGCCATGATAATCTTTTTTTCCATTGTACTTTCAGTGTATGTACTTGTAAATTTGCATATCTATCGTTACACAAAGGTACTTTTTAGCTTTGATGATATTTCAGGTATTTCCCTGAAGATTGTATTTTTTATTGTTGTCTTTGCCTACCCTTTAGGTCGATTCATTGAGCGTGCATTTCCTTCCACTTTATCGGAAATAGTTGTAAAAGTTGGATCCTTTTGGTTGGGAGCAATGGTTTACCTGGTGCTTCTATTCCTGCTAATCGACATAATTCGGTTAGTTTTACCATTAGTCGGAAGTACAATATCCCTCTCCCCTGCCAAAAACCCATTTCTTGTTAGGATAATTGTTCTAGGAGTTTATTCATTCACTACAGTAATCCTAATAGGCGGTTACATTAACGCCATATCACCAAGGGTGAACAAGATTTCAATAGTTACTAATAAAGAGCTTAAAAATAGCCACAGGCTAAGAATTGGTGTAGCATCGGATATTCATCTTGGAACTATTATTTCAAATGGACGTCTTGTGCAATTCGTAAACCTAATGAATAGCCAACAACCTGATATTATTTTACTTGCAGGAGATGTCTTTGACGAGGACTTAGGACCAGTAATTAAGAATGATATGGGACAACTGCTTAGCCAGCTAAAAGCACCTCTCGGTGTATTCGCAGTAACAGGTAATCACGAGTATATTGGTGGTGTTGACCCTGCTGTTGATTACCTAAAAAATCATGGCATTGATGTTATTCGCGACACCGCAAAGCTTATAGAAGAATCTATTTTGCTTATAGGTAGAGAGGATAGGCAATCGAAGGTTATGGGTGGATATAGCCGGAAATCGCTGCACGATATTGTCAAAGGGTTCGATAGCAGCAACTTTAAAATTCTTCTCGATCATCAACCGTACAACCTTAATGAGGCCGTTAAAAATGGGATTGATCTTCAGATCTCTGGGCACACCCATCATGGGCAGCTATTTCCCTTCAACCTAATAACTAAAGCAATTTTTGAGGTTAGCAAGGGGTTAAAGCAAATAGAAAACACTCATGTATATGTATCTACAGGTTTTGGTACTTGGGGACCACCTGTAAGAATAGGGAATAGACCAGAAATTGCTATTATTGAAGTAGTAGGAAGGCAACCAGGTAGTTAACCTCTGTGTTTTCTTGTTAAAGATTTAAGATAAAGGTTTTTCAATCTAAAGAGGCAATTAGTACCTCCTTGGTTGAGTCGGTTAATTTGAACCTTTCGTCAATGCGGAGACCTATTACCCACATGATTTTACCCTGCGATTCAAAAACATAAACCTCATCTTTCCTATTAGAAGGGACTTTTTGATTTATCAGGAAATCACTGATTTTCATTCTTCCTTTCATTCCTAAAGGAATAAACCAATCGCCATTTTCCCATCTCCTTAGGATAATGGGAAAAACAATCCTATCGAAATCGAAAGTTCCAACCCTGGATGAGGTTTGCATTGTGAATCTATTACTCACTTGATGCTTGCTAAAGCAAATTGGGAAAGGTTCCTCTATTTTTTTTGTTTCCCATTCGATGGTTACTGGTTTAACATCAACGAATTGCAACGGTTGCAAAACTAGGTATTCGCGGTCGCGATAAAGTTGAAACTCGTTGGAGATGAATCTTTTTCCTGGTTGGGCAAATAGTGACCTTTCAATATCTAGGATTTGTGAAGGATTAAAGTTATACCCTGACAACTCTTCCAACAGGAAGAAAAGCCTGAACTGCTCATTCACAAGGTATTCAATGGAATACCTATGCTCATTCCCGAATTGTGAATATACTTTGCTTCGGATTTCGGGTAGCTGCTTTTCAATTATTTCCCAAAGCTGGTTCAAAACGGTTGCAGTAGTATTAAGGTTGCCAATTGCACCAGCATTAACTCGTTCAAGTTCAGGGATAACATTGCTGCGAATACGGTTTCGGGCGTACTTGCAATCGACGTTTGAGGAATCCTCCCTATAATCAATACCCTTTTCTCTAACAAGCAATTCTATTTCATTTCGAGTCGCAAAAAGAATGGGGCGAACAATTAACCCCAGCCTGGGTTTTATTCCTGTAAGACCCTTTAAACCAGTACCACGGCAAAGATTTATGAGCATTGTTTCAGCCACATCATTTCGGTTATGTGCAACAGCAATTGCAGTAAAACCATACTGTTTTGCCAATTCTCTAAACCACTCATACCTCAACTTTCTGGCAGCTAATTGAATAGACATTTTCTCCTCTTTTGCGAACTCTTGGGTATTGAAACGTTTCACAAATACTTCAATCCCAAGCCTTTTTGCCTCTGTTATTACAAATAACTCATCATCATCGGACTCGCTACTTCTAAGGGAAAAGTTGCAATGTGCTATCGAAAACTTGTATTTACTTTGGTGAAATAGGTATAGCATTGCCATTGAGTCGATACCGCCGCTTATTGCAAGCAGGACTTTATGTTCAGAGCTTATGAGGTTGTTCTTAGCAATATGCTCTTTAAACTTCCTTATCATAATATTATGTTTACACCGAGGGCTTGTTCCATAGCACTTGCCTTAAGCAAACATTCTTCGTACTCATTCTCGGGAATAGAATTTGCCGTTATTGCCCCCCCAACAGAATAGGAAATGTAACGGTTTGAAGCATTATACAGAATGGTGCGAATTACCACATTAAAATCAAAATCGCCACAAGGTGAGATGTAGCCAATGGCTCCTGAGAATACACCGCGCTTGGATCTTTCGAAATGCTCAATTAGCTCCATTGCCCTTACCTTAGGGGCTCCAGTCATTGAACCCATAGGGAAAGTAGCAACGATTGCATTGACAGCATCCTTATCACGTCTAAGAGAGCATGAAATGGTTGAAATCATTTGGTTTACCTGCTGAAAGGGATATACTCCACAAAGCTCATCTACCCTAACGCTTGCCTTTTCAGCAACCCTTGACAGGTCGTTTCGAACCAAATCAACAATCATAATATTTTCTGCCCTTTCTTTTTCATCCTTCGAAAGTTTGTCCATTAGCTTTCGATTTTCTTCAGTAGAACTGCTTCTCCGAATTGTTCCCTTAATTGGCTGACTAACAATCTTATCACCCTTTTTCTTGAGATATCGTTCAGGACTAGCACAAAGGAAATACCTGAAGTCAATTCTTCCGAATGCCGAAAAAGGGGTGGGTGAAATTCTGTTCAGGTTTATGTATGTTTCGTATGGATTAATCTCTGAATCTATCGCATAGAACTCCTGGCAAAGGTTCATTTCATAAATATCGCCTCGTTGTATATGACTGAGAACCCGGTTAATCGTGTCTAAGTACTCATTCCTTGTGAATCGTGGAATAAACCTGACAGATTTTTTAAAATCATCGTTACTTTTAGGTTTCTGGGAAATATCGTTAATAAGCTTCTCGATATCTGTTCTTTTCGTTTTTTGAGGATGATACAAAAAGTTTGCTTGGTTGTTAGTAACAGTGATAACAACTTCGGGCACAACAAAGCACATTTCAGGGAACTTTAGCTCATCGATGTTGTTTGAGGTGAGCTTTTCAATGGAATTCTTCAAATCGTATCCAAGGTATCCGAAAATCCAATCGCCTTTAGCAATTAGATCCCTGACAGCATCAAAGTATTTGCTTTCGGGAATAATAACTTCTAACGCTCCAATTGAAGCAAGAAGCTGATAAGAATGTAAGTTTGTACTGTGGGAATGATTGCTCTCAAAACCATTTGAATTCAGAATGAATCCATGCTTTACACATGAAATGTATCGACAGAGCTGGTTTACAAACTCATTGGCACTTTGTATTTGAAAACTTAAACTTGCCCTCATTTCAGATAATGGTAATAAGAAGTAGAAATGCAATCAACCTAGTTTTTCCATAAACTTCTTGCTATCAATTATGTAGCGGACATGTGTTCCAAACCCAATTTCTCCCTGTTCATCATAAGCTTTAACGGCGAAAACAAGTCTTTTACCTTCAATTTGAGTAAGAGTAGCTTCACTCCTAACCTTCATGCCTAAAGGCGTTGCCTTCACGTGTTTCACATTGATTTCTACCCCAACAGTATCGAAACCGGGAGAAAGAAAATCTTTAACTGCATGAAGAGCTGCGCATTCCATCAGGGCTACCATTGCAGGTGTTGCAAAAACCTGAAGCAACCCAGAGCCATAGCGCTGTGCAGTGTTTTCTGGTTCAACAACTTGTTCAGAGATGAAAGATAAACCAACCCTAATATTGTGTTCCATCTTATTTCATTTTCAGCAAAGGTATTCATTTTACCAGAATGATGATACATTTACTATTTTTGCAAAGTACACTAAACGAAAAATGTTATGAAAAAGGTTAAAATTGAGAAGCTTAGCCCCCAAGAGTTGGATAGCCTTAACGTAAAGAATTGGCCCATTTGGGAGAAAGAAGTGTCGCGTTTCGATTGGTACTACGATAGCGAAGAACAATGTCAAATACTTGAAGGGAAAGTACTTGTATTTGCAGAGGGTGAAGAATACTCGATAAAAGCAGGGGATTTTGTAACCTTCCCAAAAGGTATGAGCTGCTCGTGGGATGTTAAGAAACCTATTAGGAAACATTATAGGTTTCTTTAGATATACCTACCGATTAAACGTTCCATACATCACGGTTACAGTTCCAGTTTTAGTAGTTGACTTCCTGGTTTCCGATGAAACCTCCAACCGATAAACATAGGCTCCTTCCCTGGCAAGATCCCCGTTGGGCAAACGGCCGTCCCAGCCTTCGTTTTGCCCTTGAAAAACTATCACCCCCCAACGATTATAAATTGTCAAGGTGTAACTTGCTGTAAAGTTGATGGTTGGAGCAAAGTAGTTGCGGGGATGACGACCGTCGGATACCATTGAGCTGGAGTTTAAAGGATCAATAGCATTGGGCATAACAATCTGAGGTAGTACCTCAAGGCAGAAGGTCCTTGATCGACTGAGGGTTATGGGTTGGTTCAGCAAATCAAGCTCCTTTGCTTCCATAAAGTAGCAAATTTTCGCTTCGTATCCTTCCCCTCCAAGGTTCGAAATATCGTCATTAAAGGAGATATAAGAGGGGTTGATTTCACTCATAAGCACTTCAGGAATCGCCTCACTATCAGATGAAAGAATCCTATAAAGGGTATAGCTTACCGAATTATTTGCTTTTGTAAAAAGCTGATTCCACGAAATGGTGTTGAGATAATCCATGTTTGTTACGCTCAGTATGATTGTATTCATCATATTAGAAACCATGACATTCTTTTCACAACCATCGTAACCATCGATTTTATAGTAGAAAGGTTTAGACTGTGCAATGTGCCAGTTACTTGCGTCAGTATGCTGTTTGATTTTGGCCCAGGAGTTGTCGGCGCGGGAGGCCTGCAGGGTGCGGAAGAGCTTGACCGCCT
>CAYZSD010000087.1:0-13904 GCA_964481075.1 uncultured Rikenellaceae bacterium
GTATAGTTGACCAGTTCGGAGGGCCCGATGAGCGTAAGTTTATGACAAAGCAGCTTAAGCAGATAATCGCCCAAACGGCCCATTGCTCCTTGGAGGAGCAAAAGCAGACCATCGAATCTGCCCTCGACTCATGGATCTGCCCTTCCAATGGGAAATTATTTGAGCAGATTGATGATATTACAGTTATGTGTGTTAAGCTTTAAACCGCATAATCGGCCTACTTCGCAATTCTAATCATCGTCTTCCGAGTGATTTGACAATGCACTCCTTATAATTCCTCGGGATGAGCTTTTAATAAAGGTTAGAATCTGATCACGCTCAGGGGTTGAGTCAAGGCTTCTCTCTATCTCTGCAATTGCCTGAGAAACATTGAGCCCTTTGTTATATAGAATTCTATATATCTCTTGTAGTTCGGCTACTTTTGAAGAGTCGAAGTTACGACGACGAAGTCCGATGGAGTTAAGCCCCACAAAACCAATGGGTTCTCGACCTGCTTTTGAGTAAGGAGGAATATCCTTGTTCACCTTCGAACCTCCTTGTACCATCACATGAGCACCTATACGCTCAAACTGATGCACCAAACATCCACCAGAAAGAATAGCAAAATCATCAATGCAAACCTCTCCTGCAAGTTGAACAGCATTGCCAAGAATAATGTAATTCCCAATCGAACAATCGTGCGCAATATGGACATAAGCCATAAGCAAACAGTTGCTTCCTACCCGTGTAAAACCCTTTGATGCTGTACCCCTGTTAACGGTTACACACTCCCTTAGGGTTGTATTGTCTCCAATTTCGGCAGTAGTTATCTCGCCCCTAAACTTAAGGTCTTGTGGAATTGCAGAAATAACCGCACCAGGAAATACTTTGCAGTTGACACCTATTCGGGCACCATCGAGTATTGTAGCATTTGGGCCAACCCAAGTTCCATCACCAATAATAACATCGCCTGCGATGTAAGCAAATGGCTCAATCACAACATTTTTGCCAATTTTGGCATCAGGATGAATGTATGCTAAAGAATGACTCATTGTTACTTTGCTTTAACAATTTGGGCCAACAGCTCTCCTTCCATTACAATATTCTCACCTACAAACGCTTGACCGAACATGTTTGCTATCCCTCTACGAATCGGCTCTAGAAGTTCCAATCGAAAAATAATTGTATCTCCGGGAACCACCTTTCTTTTAAACTTAACCCTATCTATCTTAAGGAAGTATGTAAGGTAGTTGCTTGGATCGGGAACAGTATTTAATACAAAAATTCCACCCACCTGTGCCATTGCTTCAATTTGAAGAACGCCAGGCATTACCGGCTCATCGGGGAAGTGTCCAACAAAAAAAGGTTCGTTCATGGTAACATTCTTCAAACCAGTAATGGTCGTCTCGTCCATGTGTAAAATCTTATCAATCAATAAAAATGGAGAACGATGAGGAAGAATCTCCTTAATCTGCTGGATGTTGTAAAGGGGGGGTTGGTTAATGTCGTAGGAAGGGATATTGGGCTTCATTGCTTCCTTTCTGGCAAGCTTTCTAATCATTTTTGCAAGCTCAGTATTGGCATAATGGCCAGGCCGCTTGGCAACAATTTTACCTTTTATCCTTCGGCCAACCAGGGAAAGGTCGCCGACAATGTCTAACAGTTTATGCCTTGCGGGTTCATTCTGGTAGTGGAGGTCTAGATTGTTAAGTATTCCTTCTGGCTTAACCTGTACTCTTGGCTTATTGAACAAATCGGCTATTCTATCAAGTTCATCTTGTCCAACCTCCTTCTCCATGATAACAATTGCATTTTGCAAGTCACCACCCTTTATTAAATTCTTTTTAAGCAGGTACTCCAACTCATGAAAGAAAACAAAGGTTCTACAGGGAGCTATCTCCTTTGCAAAATCCTCGAAGCCGGTAAGTTGAGCATACTGATTTCCCAGCACCCTTGAATTATAGTCAATTAGCACATCAATGCTGAAATTCTCGTCGGGGAAAGCTGCAATTTCAATCCCCTTTTCTGGGTCGGAGTAAACAATTTTTTCTTTAATAACATAGAATCCACGCTCAACATTCTGAATTTGAACACCTACCTTCTCAAAGCCTTCAGTAAAAAATCTGGCACTCCCATCCATTATTGGCATCTCAGGTCCATTGATTTTCAGCAGGGCGTTGTCAATACCTAACCCAAAAAGGGCAGCTAAAACATGCTCAACTGTGCTAACCCGAACCCCATTCTGTTCGATGGTAGTGCCACGAGATGTATCGACCACATTGTCAGCTATGGCTTCAATGGTAGGTTCTCCTTCCAAATCGACCCGCTTAAAAACGTAACCTGTATTCTCGTTAGCAGGGCAAACAATAAGCTCAACCTCTACTCCTGTATGAAGCCCTTTACCTTTGAAAATCACCTCCTGTTGAAGTGTAGTTTGTTTTTGAACCATGTATTTAATATCAAATTGTTTTTATAATAGAGAACTAACAAAAGTATAAAAAAATGTTATATTTCTAACAAGCTCGCTTACAAACATAAAGGGCTATCTTTCTGAAACATACATATTGTCTCGTTGCAATTACTTACCAATCGAACGTTTAATATCCTCTATTTCCTGTCTAATTTCAGGAAGCTGTTTAAAAAGGATGAAAGATCTGGTAAACTTTTTCGAACTCAATGCAGGTGTTCCGAACATCACTTCATTGGGTGTTTTAACATGGTTCGAGACGCCAGTTTGTGCCATAAACTTAACGCCATCGGCTATAGTAAGGTGTCCCGACAAACCAACTTGTCCACCAAACATACAACCACGCCCAACTTTTGTTGAACCAGCTATACCTGTCTGAGCTGCAATAACTGTGTTCTCTCCAATATCAACATTATGTGCAATCTGTATTAGGTTGTCGAGTTTTGCTCCTTTTCTGATAATTGTTGATCCCATAGTAGCTCTATCAATAGTTGTATTTGACCCTATTTCAACGTTATCCTCAATAACAACATTCCCTATTTGAGGAATCTTATGGTACGAACCATCCTGTTGTGGAGCAAACCCAAAACCGTCGGAGCCTATAACTGCGCCTGGGTTTACGATACAATTCTTGCCAATAACCGTTTTCGACATTAATTTTACGCCTGGGTAAATAATTGTATTCTCACCTATGGTTACATCGTTATCAATGTAAACCTGTCCATAAATTTGAACCTTACTGTCTATTGAAACATTTTCCCCAATATATGTAAAAGGGCCAACATATACTCCTTCTCCAAGCCTAGATGAGGGTTCAACAATTGCCTGACTATGAACCCCTTCCCTTCGGTTTTGTCCCGAAGAAACCATGTTAAGAAGTTGGGCAAATGATTCATAGGCATTTGCTACCCTTATCAGTGTAATGGATACTGGTTTTTCAAGCACAAAATCATTGTTTATCAAAACAATGGAAGACTCTGTTGTGTACAAGAATTTCGAATACTTTGGATTGGATAGAAATGACAGGGCGCCAGGCTTACCCTCTTCGATTTTTGCTACGGTATTTACAGTAATCATAGGATCTCCTTCAACGGTACCTTTAAGAACTTGCGCTATTGCTTCTGCTGAAAATTCCATATTATTCGCTTTTTTTGGTTTTCATTCTTTAGGATAACAGAGAAAATATTTTTTCACAACCTTAGAAAGGGTCTTGGTGTTTAGCATATCCGAAGCACTTGCAATATCTGCAAGCACACCATAATTATAAAGTATTTTAATTGCTTCATCAGATGAACCATACGCTTTGTTGCTAATAGAATTTGTTAAGACAAAAAACTTGCCATACTCTATTAGACTGGGATACATGTTACGAAACGTGACTAGTTTTTCTGAAACCTCACGCATATTAAAAGGTTTATTCCTTAGTTCAACTTTATATAACCTTCTTGTAACAAGCATCTGAGCAAGGGTTGACAACGTCAAATCGGGGTGCTTTGTCCATAGCTTTGCTGCAACCATTATGTCGTTATCGTCTAAAGCAGCATAGTGTTCCAGAGCTTCAATGGAGCAACAATCTTCATATCCTGAGCTGAAATCGTTGGTTGAGATTGGTTTTGATAAAAAATACTCTAATGAAGGAGACTGCCAAAGTTTACCACCAGCCCTACAAATCTCTTTGGCTCTTACCAAAAGCTGTATCAAAAGTTGCTCGGCAGCAACAACAGTTTTGTGCAAATAAACCTGCCAATACATTAGCCTTCGGGCAATAATAAACTTTTCAACAGAGTAAATCCCCTTCGCATCAACAACCAACTGGTCATCAACAACATTTAACATCTTAATGATTCTTTCTGTCCCAATGTTACCTTCAGTAACACCTGTAAAAAAGCTATCGCGGCTTAGGTAGTCCATCCTATCAACATCAAGTTGACTCGAAACAAGCTGGTGCAAAAATTTTTTGGGGTAAGCTCCTTCAAATATCTTTATGGCCATGGCTAATCTTCCTCCAAACTGCCTGTTAAGCTCATACATAAAACACTTCCCAATGTGTTCATGGCTAACGCCTTGTACAAGAGAATACTCCATTGAATGGGAAAAAGGTCCGTGTCCGATATCGTGAAGAAGTATTGCAATAGTTGAGGCCTCAGCTTCTTCGTCTGTTACGGTATGCCCTTTTGCCCTTAGCACCTCTATAGCTAAGGTCATCAGGTGCATTGCTCCAAGGGCATGTTGAAAACGTGTATGGTTGGCTCCAGGGTAAACCAAGTAGGTTAACCCAAGCTGCCGGATATGCCTTAAACGCTGGAAGTATGGATGTTCAATGAGATCGAAGATTAATGGGTAAGCTATGTTAATGAAACCGTGAACAGGATCGTTTACTATTTTCTTCTTATTTGTTTCAATCATAGAGAAAAAGTTGAAGGGAGAAATATATCTAGCCTCAATTACAAGAATTCATAACAAAAACTTCATCTAAACTATTACAAAAATAAACGATAGCGCAAAAAAAACACCTATTCAAGACCATTATTGTTATATATCAATGAAATATTTTGTTTCATATTGATTTTTTTATACTTTTGCAGCGTCATACCGCAAACGTAGCAGGGGGCTTTGTCCCCTGTTTTGCTATAATAAACTTTGATTATGATAAACGCAGAACTTGTCTCAACCATTGTTAATCAGAACATTAATCCTGCAGAGGAGTTTGTTGTTGAGGTAAGCGTATCGTCTTCAAACAGGATTTTGGTAGTGCTCGATAGTGAAAAAGGGATTACGATTGACAGATGTGTTGCTGTTAGTAGAGCCATTGAGCAACAATTTGATAGAGATAAGGAAGATTTTGAACTTGAGGTTGCTTCTGCAGGGCTATCACAGCCACTAAAGGTGTTACGACAGTTCAAAAAGAACATTGGCCGTGAGGTTGAGGTGGTTTTGCAAAAAGGAGACAAGGTAAAAGGTAAATTGGTTGATGCAAAAGAAACCGATTTTACCATTGAAATACAGGAAATGATAAAACTAGAAGATAAGAAAAAGAAACAACTAATAACTCGATTGGAAACATTGAGCTACAATGAAGTAAAATCGGTAACAGTCGTTATCTCGTTTCGATAGGATAAAATTATTAATACGTTTTACGATGGAGAATATTAATCTCATTGACACATTTGCTGAGTTTAAGGAACTGAAAAATATTGATAGGCCAACCATGATGAGTGTTTTGGAGGATGTGTTCCGAAATATGATTATCAAAATGTATGGCTCCGACGACAATTATGATATCATCATAAATATTGATAAGGGCGACTTTGAAATATGGCGAAATCGTGAAGTGGTTGAGAATGGAATGGTCGAGGATCCAAACCGTCAGATTTCTCTCAGCGAGGCAAAAAAAATTGATGATGATTACGAGCTAGGCGAAGAGGTTACTGACGAAGTAAAACTTATCGATTTCGGTCGAAGAGCCATCCTTGCCCTTAGGCAAAACCTTACCGCCAGAATCCTTGAACTTGAAAAGAACAACATTTACATCAAATATAAGGATAGAATTGGTGAAATAGTAACAGGCGAGGTCTATCAGGTATGGAAGAAAGAAATCCTTGTGCTAGATGATGAAGGTAACGACTTAATTCTACCCAAAACCGAACAGATTCCTTCCGATTTCTTTCGAAAGGGTGACACGGTACGCGCCGTGGTTGTTAGGGTTGAGATGAAGAATAACACTCCCCTAATTATTCTCTCCCGAACTTCCTCCGTTTTCCTTGAAAGGCTATTTGAACTTGAAGTCCCCGAAATATTCGACGGATTGATTACCATCAAGAAGATTGTTAGGGTTCCAGGTGAAAGGGCAAAGGTTGCTGTAGAATCATACGACGAAAGAATTGACCCCGTTGGAGCATGCGTTGGAATGAAAGGAAGTAGGATTCACGGTATCGTCAGAGAACTTCGGAATGAAAATATCGATGTTATCAACTTTACAAATAACATTCAACTCTTTATTACTCGTTCTTTAAGCCCAGCAAAAATCAACTCGATTAAGATTGATGAAAAAAACAAACGAGTCGAGGTTTACCTTCAGCCCGAAGAGGTTTCCCTTGCCATTGGAAAGGGGGGGTATAACATCAAACTAGCAAGTCAACTGACTGGCTACGAAATAGATGTATTCCGTGAGGCAGATACACAAGACGAGGAGGATGTAAACCTCGATGAATTTTCTGACGAAATTGATGGTTGGATTATCGATGTGCTAAAAGGTATAGGTTGCGATACCGCTAAAAGCGTACTCGAAATACCATTCAACGAGTTGATTAAACGAACTGACCTTGAAGAGGAAACGATAAAAGATGTTGTAAACATCCTTAAATCGGAGTTCGAGTAGAAATATTTTTACGATTACAAACCCGCAATACCATAGTATGACAAACCCTGAGAAATCAATTAGGTTAAGTAAACTGGCGAGAGAGTTCAATGTGGGAATAACCACTCTTGTGGAGTTTCTCCAAAAGAAAGGACATAAAGTTCAAAGCGATCCTAACACAAAGGTCGATACAAACCTTTATGACCTACTTGCAAAGGAGTTTGGCGCCGAGATAAACCTTAAGAAGGAGTCGAAAAAGGTTAGCTTAATTACCCTTCGTGAGAAGAAAGAATCTGTTTCGATTGATGACTTTGAAAAGGAAGGTCACGAGGACACAGACTCTGAATTAGACACAAGAAGTGAACTAATTATAAAAAACGTTGCGCCAGAAGCTGAACCTTTTGATGTTGAAAAACCTAAGATAGGGTTGAAGGTTACAGGGAAAATCGATTTGGATTCCCTAAGCCCTAAAAAAACAGAGAAGCAAAAGGAAGAAGAACCTGTCAAGGAGATTGCTGCCCCTACACAAAAATCAGAAGAAAAACCAAAGCTAGAGAAACCTACAGATAAAGTTGAACATATTGAAACTAAAGTTTCTAAACTTGAAAGCCCCAAAGTAGTAGGCAAGGTTAACCTTGAGAAGAAATCAAAACCAACCAAAGCTGAAAAGCATACCCCTGATTTTGAAACGTCTCACAAAAATACATCGGCTGAAGAAAAAAGCGAAGTAATTGGAAATGAAGACAGAAATGTTTCAGCCATCGAAGATAAAGAGCCAGAAATAGGCGTGGAAGAGGTTATTGATATTGCCCCAGAAGATAATAAGCGGAGAGCCGATGAAGTTTATCGTTCAGAGATAGAAAAACTTACAGGACCTGTTGTGGTAGGTAAAATTGATCTGGCGAACGTTGAACCTAAGAAGAAACCCATTGCCTCAACTGCTGAAAACGGAAAGCTTAAGAAGAAACGTAGGAAAAGAATTCGTAAAGACAACCAAAAAGTTAACGTTCAGCCTGATGCAGAAAACAAGGTCGCTACTCAAAGTAAACCAAGCACCCCTTCAACGAATCAAAATCTAAAAAAACGGAAGAAAAAGCCTTTCAGGCAAGAAGTTAACGAAGAGGATGTACAAAAACAGATAAAGGAAACCCTGGCTAGGCTCACATCAAAAGGTGCAAAATCGAAAGGTTCAAAGTATCGACGCGAGAAAAGGGATCTGATATCTGCCAAGCAACAGGAGGAACTTGAAAGACTAGAACAGGACAAGAAAGTACTAAAGGTTACTGAATTTGTTTCAGTTAATGAACTTTCAAGTATGATGGATATTCCTGCAACCGATGTTATCGAAGTTTGCATGAACCTTGGTCTTATGGTTTCCATTAACCAAAGGCTTGATGCTGAAACAATGGCTTTAGTAGCAGATGAATTTGGCTACAAAGTTGATTTTGTTAGCGTTGAACTTCAAGAATCTATTGGTGTTGAGGAAGATAAACCTGAAGATCTTTTACCACGCCCCCCAATTGTAACCGTGATGGGGCATGTTGACCACGGCAAAACCTCCCTCCTTGACTTTATTCGTCGTTCTAATGTGATTGCTGGTGAGGCTGGTGGCATTACTCAGCACATTGGTGCATACAGCGTAGAACTAGATGAAGGTAAGCAAATCACTTTCCTTGATACTCCTGGTCACGAGGCTTTTACAGCCATGCGTGCCCGTGGAGCGAAAATTACCGATGTGGTAATTATTGTTGTTGCTGCTGACGATAGCGTTATGCCTCAAACAATAGAAGCGATAAACCACGCAAGCGCAGCTGGTGTTCCTATTGTTTTTGCTATTAACAAGATCGACAAGCCCAATGCTAACCCTGAGAAAATTAAGGAGAGGTTAGCAAGCATGAATTATATGGTAGAGGAATGGGGCGGAAAATACCAAAGTCAAGATATCTCTGCCAAGCAAGGGCTTAATGTAGAAAAGCTCCTTGAAAAAGTACTCCTCGAGGCCGAACTCCTCGACCTTAAGGCAAACCCGAACAAGAAGGCAATGGGTACAATCATCGAATCATCTTTGGATAAAGGTAGAGGTTATACTGCGACACTATTAGTTCAGTCGGGTACATTACGACAAGGAGATATCATGATTGCTGGCACCCACTTTGGCCATGTAAAAGCCATGTTCAACGAAAGGGGAAAACGGATTCATATAGCAGGGCCATCAACCCCCGTTCAAGTTATTGGTCTAAACGGTGCACCTTTAGCTGGTGACTACTTCAACGTTATGGACAGCGACAAGGAGGCAAAAGAAATAGCCAATAAGAGGGAGCAGCTTCAACGTATGCAAGGACTAAGAGCACACAAGCATATTACCCTCGATGAGATTGGAAGAAGGATTGCTGTAGGGAACTTCCAGGAACTCAACATAGTTCTTAAAGGTGACGTGGATGGCTCAATCGAAGCTCTATCTGACTCGCTCATTAAGCTTTCAACTGAACAGATTCAGGTTAACGTTATCCATAAGGCCGTAGGGCAAATTTCCGAATCGGACATCCTGCTTGCAGCAGCATCGAACGCCCTTGTTATTGGCTTCCAGGTTAGACCATCGGTTGGTGCAAGGAAACTTGCCGAAAAGGAGCAGATTGACATAAGATTATACTCCATCATTTATGATGCAATCAACGAGCTAAAGTCGGCCATGGAAGGAATGCTTTCACCCGAAATTAAAGAGGAAGTACTTGGTACAGCCGAAGTTCTTGAGGTATTCAAAATTACCAAGGTTGGTTCTGTCGCTGGTTGTATTGTAAGGGAAGGAAAGATTCAACGTAATGCTAAGTGCCGTCTCATCCGCGATGGTATCGTTGTTTATACCGGTGATCTTGGCTCGCTGAAACGATTCAAGGATGATGCCAAGGAAGTTGCCAACGGCTTTGAGTGTGGACTTAACATTGTCAACTTCAACGATATAAAGCAAGGCGATCTAATTGAATCGTTCCACGAAATTGAGGTACGTCGAAAACTCTAGCCCTTTCCATTATCTCAGATTTAGGAAAATGCTACCTGAAAAGAATTCAACATGAAGAATATAAGGAACTTCTGCATTATTGCACATATCGACCACGGGAAAAGCACTCTGGCCGATCGACTGCTGGAGTTTACAAACACCATTACAGACAAGGAAAGGCAAGAGCAAGTTCTTGATAACATGGAACTTGAGCGCGAAAAGGGGATTACTATAAAGAGTCATGCCATCCAAATGGAGCATGAATTTCAGGGTGTAAATTACACCCTAAACCTAATCGACACCCCAGGCCATGTTGACTTCTCCTACGAGGTTTCAAGAGCAATAGCTTCTTGCGAAGGAGCTCTGCTTGTGGTTGATGCCAGTCAAGGCATTCAGGCCCAAACCATTTCAAATCTATACCTGGCCATTGAACACGATTTGGAAATTATTCCTATCGTAAACAAAATCGATATGGATGCAGCCATGGTCGAAGACACAAAGGATCAAATAGTTGACCTCCTTGGCTGTACACATAACGATATTATTCCTGCAAGCGCAAAAACAGGAATAGGTATTGAACAGATCCTTGAAGCAATCATCAATAAAATACCTCCACCCAAGGGAGATCCTGAAGCTCCACTCCAAGCACTAATCTTCGACTCCGTCTTCAACTCGTTCCGAGGAATAATTGCCTACTTCAAAGTTTTTAACGGAACTATTCGCAAAGGCGATAAAGTTAAGTTTTTTAATACAAACCACGAATACGATGCCGATGAAGTTGGCATTCTTCGATTAAAACTTGTACCAAAGAATTCTGTGAGCGCCGGTGATGTAGGTTACATCATTTCTGGAATAAAGGACTCATCGGATGTTAAGGTTGGCGACACAATAACCCATGTTAGTCGTCCATGCAGCAAGGGCATTTCGGGTTTCGAAGATGTTAAACCTATGGTATTTGCAGGTTTATACCCTGTAGAAGCTGACGACTACGAAGACCTTAGAGCTTCACTCGACAAGCTTAAGCTAAACGATGCTTCCCTTACATACGAACCTGAAAGTTCTCTGGCTCTTGGTTTTGGATTCCGTTGCGGTTTTCTTGGCTTGCTGCACATGGAGATTGTACAAGAGCGTCTGTTCAGGGAATTCGATATGGACGTTATTACAACTGTTCCAAACGTTTCGTACAACGTCTATACAACCAAAGGTGAAATCATTGAAATTCACAATCCAAGCGGCTTACCTGCACCCAACTACATCGATCGCATCGAGGAGCCAACCATAAAGGCACAGATAATCACTAACAGCGAATCGCTGGGGGCTGTAATGAAGCTATGTATCGACAAGCGTGGTGAGGTGAAGAATCAGGTTTTTCTCACTACAAATCGTATTGAGCTTAGTTTTGTAATGCCTCTCTCCGAAATAGTGTTCGACTTCTACGATAAGCTCAAGTCTATCTCAAGAGGTTATGCCTCTTTCGACTACCATATTGAAGGATTTCAGGAAGCAAGCCTGGTTCGCCTCGATGTTCTCCTTAACGGAGAAATGGTAGATGCGCTTTCAACCCTTATCCATCGCGATTACGCCTACCCATTCGGTAGAAAAATGTGCGAAAAGTTAAAAGAGCTCATACCTCGGCAGCAATTCGACATTGCCATTCAAGCCGCTGTTGGGTCGAAGATTATTGCTCGAGAAACCATAAAAGCCCTTCGTAAGGATGTTACAGCAAAGTGCTACGGTGGGGACATCACTCGTAAGCGTAAACTCCTCGAAAAACAGAAGAAGGGAAAGAAAAGGATGCGTCAGGTTGGAAACGTAGAAGTACCACAACAAGCATTCCTGGCAGTTCTAAAGATGGATTAGGCAGCTACCTCGTGTGTTCAAAAGAATAACCTGACTAGTGGAAAAACTTTGTCGTTGGTGGATGCTATATAGGATGGGCTATCTGAGTAATCAGGCTGGGATCATGCGACGTTTTCTCAGGGAAGAAGGTTCTTGGGAATCCCATTTGGCAAACTCACGAAAAACTATCCTTGAAGCATTTCATGAAGTAAAACCCAAAAAAATTGCATTTCTTGGAAGCGGTTGGTTGCTCGATATCCCACTTAAAGAACTTTTAGATGCAGGTGCTGAGGTTTCGCTATTCGACATTGCTCACCCCTCCCCCATCCGTCATAAATTCAGGGACTCGAAAAACTTGAAATTCATTGATTATGACCTGACTCAAGGTGGCGTTGAAGTTGCATGGGTTCTAAAAAGAAGAAAAAAAGAAAATCTGCTATTTCCCTTTGAAAACCTTCAAAACAAGGAAAATCAAAGGTCTTTTGACCTATCTGACTTTGACCTTATAGTATCTTCCAATATTTTAAGCCAGCTCCATTTCCATATTGTTGAATTCTTGCTAAAAAAATCATTAATCAGAGAATCTCAGGGACAAAACCTGATACTCACCTTTCAAGAGAACCACTTAAGAATGCTTCCACAGGGAAAGAGCCTACTGATTACAGACTACGATGAGGAGCTATTCGAAAATGGGAAGCTTATTGGGGTAAACCCAAGGGTCTTTTGCAATCTGAATGATTTGTGGAAAATTTGCGAATGGCAATGGATATTCGATACCCACAAGTCATACGCAGAAACGACGAAAGTAGTTCTGAATGTAAGAGCCTTTAGAATATAGAGGTACTGAACTATCCTTAAACTTCCTTCCAGCATTTAACCCAGTCAACCTCAAATGTTGCCGGGAGCATGCTATCATCGGCATCATCAATTACACCCGACGAAATAACCAGATATGCTGGTATTTCGGGAAGATTGTTAGAGGTTTCAAGATATGGAATACCATTGATCTTCCAAACTATCCTACTGGGAGTCCAATCAACCCCAAGGATAAAAAATTCTTTATCGATTTCGAAGCCTGAAAGGGTTGTTTTACATGAACTTGCTTTCTTCTTTGTACCGTTCTGCCAGAATAGTGAGCCTTGTATTGAGGGCTTACTGCTTTTCCCTTCGAAACGAAACACGTTGATGTGCGGGAGCATCTGGTCGCCCACAAGCCAAAAGGCATGGTAAAGGCCTTTCACACATGAAAACCTCACCTTTGCTTCGAACCTCCCATTCTTCTGTCGGAATGAACTTCCTGAATTGATTATCCCGGATGTATAATCGAAGCCCTTTGGGATAAAACCATGAGTTAAATGCCAAGCCATTCCCTCAGCCTTCTCCTTTTTTGTTGAAATCTTAAGGATACTTTCGTTAATATGAATATTCTTGCTTTCAGTGTACCAGTGCTTATCTGCGGCAAGAGTGTAAGTTTTGCTCAATAGTGCATCGCCCCAGAAGTAGCGAGTAATCCATTTCTGATTATTCAAATTGTTCTCAGAAAAATCATCGGAAAAAACCAACTTCCAGCGTTTTATGTCATCAAACTTTTTAGTGTTTTCAAGTGAGTAAAACCATTTTATCTTTTCCGACTTAGTAAGCTGCTGGTATTCTGACAGTTTTTTGAATTCTTCGGATTGGTTAAACTTATCTTTTGAAAGAAGATATGCTCTATTCTTCTGGAAATCTTCACTAAGGGTCAGACTTTGAAGAGAGTTGTATTGCCTGAGTATCTCAGAATCCTTAACCAGGAAATAATCGTTTAAGGGAGCCCAATTCTTCAACTTGAAGTACTGCTTTACTTCACTATCCTTCTTAAGGCCAATGTATTCTAATTCACGCTGATACTCGTCGCTATTTTCTTTTCGGTGCAACTTTCTTTCAGCCTTATATTCGGGCGACTCGACAAATGATTTGAGTGCCAAAAATCGAGCAGGTTTGCCTGAGAGTTCAATTTCTTGAAATCTTTCAAGAATCTCAGAGTTGTTTACTTTCAGGTAATTCCTAATAGCCTTGTTTTTCGAAAGTTCAATAAATTGCTTTTCCTGCTTATACTCCTCGGAATCGTTATACTTCAACGCATTAAGTTCCTTCTTTTTCTTTTCTGGTGCTCCAGATAGAACATATTACTTTAGGGTATGGTATTGCTTTAATTATGCTGATTGTGAGAATTAGATGTACTCTTCGAACTCTTCCCTGAGTGCCTTATCGATAGCCTCGTATGCCTC
>CAYZSD010000088.1:0-2422 GCA_964481075.1 uncultured Rikenellaceae bacterium
CCTTGCCGACCTGAAATGGCTCTCCGAAACCCCATCGGTGTGGGGCAAGCACTTCCTCCAAACCGCCGATTTGGTTTTTAATGAAACCGATTTCGAGGAAGGCGGAGATTTCTATAACGAGGGTAATGGCTTTATCCCCATTGGTGGAAATATGGGCCAAAATTTTACAGGTAACTATAACGGCAATGGCCATACCATTGATGGTATATTTATGAATTATGATACTGGATACGACATTGCACTTTTTGGTAAAACAGTGGGCGGTACAATCTCTAATCTGGGTATAACCAATGCCGATATTTATGGTTACCTGGGTGTGGCTGCCCTGGTAGGGAACAATAGCGGAACAATTAGTAACTGTTTTGCAACAGGTACTGTTACCGCCCAGGAGCGAGCTGCTGGAGGTGTTGCTGGCTATAACTTTGGCACCATTAGTAACTCATACAGCCATGTTACCGTAACACGAATAATGCAAGGTCAATCAAATTTTGGCTCATTTGTCGGAGAAAGTGCTAACGGAACCATAGAATACTGCTACAGCACCGGAAGCGTTATTTACGATGGCGTTGACGATCCAAGCGATAAGGGATTTGTTGGATATGAAGGAAGCACAAACTTTTATTATGACAACTTCTTCGATTCCGAAACCTCATTGCAAACTACAGGTATCGGTGCAACAGCTAAAACTACCGCCGAGATGAACACTCAGGCAACCTACACCAATTGGGATTTTGAAACAATCTGGGAAATTAGCCCCGTTGCAAATAATGGGTATCCTTTCCTTGTTTGGCAAGGTTTGGATACAACAATTCCTGCTGAGCTAACCACAGATGCTGTTACCGAGATCACTACAACAACGGCTAAGGTTAATGGCACAATTATTAGCCTTGGCGATCCCACACCCCATAATCATGGTTTCTGCTGGGGCTTAAGTGAGAATCCTGACTTTAGCGGCAGCTACATTGATATGGGAGAGGTGGTCGCAATAGGAGAGTTCTGGGCTGTTCCAACTGGGCTTACCTCAGGCGCAACTTACTACGTAAGGGCATTCGTACAGAATGGAGCAATAACCACTTTTGGTGAGCAGCAAATATTCACAACCCTTACAGAGGTTACCATTGGCGGCACATTCACCCCTGAGGATAAGGATTACGACGGAACGCTTACAGCATTATTTGATGTTAACTTGTTAACCCTTATTGGCGTTGATGGAGGCGATGATGTTACCCTCGAAGGGATTGTAATAGAGTTTGCCCAAGAAACAGTGGGTGCTAGTATTGAAGTTAGCATAGTTGAAGCAACCCTAAGTGGCCTCCATGCCGATAAGTACTCGCTTTCACTTTTTGGTGCACCAACGGCAACTGCCACTATCCATCCAATGAAGATTTTCATCACTCCCGATGTCGGGCAGGGAAAAATTTATGGCGAAGCTGATCAAACTGGGTTTTCCTTTACTCACACTCCATTAATTGGGGCCGATGCCCTATTGGGCGAAATGCAACGCGAAGCCGGCGAGGATGCTGGTGAGTACCCCTTTACTCTTGCTACCCTTGATGCTGGGCCAAACTACATGGTTATGTTCGACCTCGATCCTGCTACCTTTATCATATCTCCACGTCCAATAACGGTTACGGCTGATGCTAAGATTAAAACCTACGGTAATACTGACCCAGCTTTAACCTACCAGATCACTGAAGGTTCGCTGGCAGGGGGTGATGCATTGGTTGGAACTCCTTCGCGCGATTCGGGCGAAGATGTTGGTGTGTATGGCATTAATCAGGGTACTGTAACGGTTAACCCAACTCCTTCCAATTACAGTATCACATGGGTAGGCGATAATCTTACTATCACTCAAAAAGCCCTCACCATCACTGCTGATGACAAGGGCAAAAACTACGGAGAAACTGATCCAACCTTCACCGTCACCTACAGTGGCTTCACTGGAGCAGATAATGAGACAGTACTCACTGGAACGCTTGAGTTCACCAGGGAAACTGGCGAGGATGTTGGGACTTACCTCATCACTCCCTTTGGACTAGGCTCCCTCAACTACAGCATCAGCTTCGTGGAAGGGACGCTAACCATCAGCCAGGCTGCCCTCACCATCACCGCCGACAACAAGGTTAAGGTTTACGGCGACAGCGACCCAATCTTCACCGTTATCTACGATGGCTTCACTGGAGCAGACGATGAGTCAGTACTCACTGGAACGCTTGAGTTCACCAGGGAGACAGGCGAGGATGTTGGGACTTACCTCATCACTCCCTTTGGACTAGGCTCCCTCAACTACAGCATCAGCTTCGTGGAAGGGACGCTAACCATCAGCCAGGCTGCTCTCACCATCACCGCCGATGATAAGGGCAAAAGCTACGGAGAAACTGATCCAACCTTCACCGTCACCTACAGTGGCTTCACTGGAGCA
>CAYZSD010000088.1:2522-7400 GCA_964481075.1 uncultured Rikenellaceae bacterium
CCCTCAACTACAGCATCAGCTTCGTGGAAGGGACGCTAACCATCAGCCAGGCTGCCCTCACCATCACCGCCGACAACAAGGTTAAGGTTTACGGCGACAGCGACCCAATCTTCACCGTTATCTACGATGGCTTCACTGGAGCAGACGATGAGTCAGTACTCACTGGAACGCTTGAGTTCACCAGGGAGACAGGCGAGGATGTTGGGACGTACCTCATTACACCTTTTGGATTAAGTTCCAGTAATTATATTATCAACTACATTGATGGCTATCTGACCATAAGTCAGAAGAACCTGACAATAACTGCAGATAACCAAATAAAAACTGTTGGTCAAACTTTTAATTTCCTAGGAACTGAGTTTACTTCTGAAGGATTGATTTTCTTTGATGAGATAACTAGTGTAGTCATTTCAAGTATAGGCGCAGATGCTGGTGCCGAACTTGGTACCTACGAAATTTTTATTTCAAGTGCTTTTGGTAACGGATTGTCAAACTATGATATTAGTTATGTAAATGGCACTATGACTGTAACATCGCTAATTGAACTATCTATTTCTAACTTAATAATAGAAAATAAAATTTATGATGGTTACAGCTTTGCAACAATTAATGACTGGGGCACACTTGTTGGAGTAGAAACTGGGGATGATGTATCTCTTGAAACTTCTTCTCACATTGCAAATTTCAGCGATGAACATGTTGGAAACGAAAAAATGGTTACGGTTTCAGGGCTATCACTTACTGGTTCCGATGCAACTAAATACTTTATTAATAATCAGTTTGCCTATGCGAGCATCACTCCACAGCCAATAACCATCACTACCGATAATCAGAGTAAAACCTACGGTGACGATGATCCTTATTTTTCCTATTCAATTGTAGGTGATATTGTGGGCGATGATTTTGTTATTGGAGAACTTCAGCGTTCTGCTGGTGAGGATGTTGGGACTTATAGCATCATTCAGGGTACTCTTGCCATCGACGATGGAAACGAGGGTAACAACTACAGCATTTTCTTCGTTGGAGGCGATTTAACAATAGCTCCAGCCAGTCTGTATGTTAATGCTCACCAGCAATTTAAGTATGTTGGCGATGAAGATCCCGAGTTAACTTACGACGTCTTTGGGTTTATGTTCGGGGATAACAATACCATTATCACTGGTTCGCTTTCAAGAGAAGTTGGTGAGATACCCGGAGAGTATGAGATTCAATTGGGAACACTATATGCAGGGTTCAACTATTTTATTGATTATACCCCTGCTGTGTTTACTATCTACGAATTGCTTAGCAATGAGGCTGAAATCCTCACCTTCTTCCTAGACGAGCAAACCAGCGCAGCAATAATTAATTCAGCATTGGCAACTATTGATATCGAGGTGCATAGCGGAACCGATGTAACCTCGCTGGCTCCAATCATTACAATCTCTGAGGGGGCAACCATTTTACCCGAAAGTGGGGTAGAGGTTGATTTTACTGAGCCTGTCACATACTTTGTTTTTGCTGAGGATAGCGAAACCATCAAGCAATGGCTTGTTACTGTTACTGTTGCAGAAATCAATACTTTCTCTGTTACACTCCTTACAAATCCCGAAGGGATAGGCAATATTATGATTGGTGCAGGAGAATATGAAATTGGTCAGGATGTAATCATATCTACCAATTCGGTTGAGGGTTATGATTTTATTGGCTGGACTGGTTCAACCGAGGATGTTGAATTACTTGATGACCCAACCGCAATGGTAACATCTTTCTATATGCCAGAAAGAAATGTTTTACTTGTAGCCAACTTCGATCCAATTCCTCCAGGATCTTATGTTTTAACCTTACTTGTTGAACCTGAGGGTGCTGGTTTGGTTACTGGTGCTGGTACTTACGATGAAGAGGTGGAGGTTGAAATACTTGCAACTCCAAACGAGGGCTACTCATTCCTATACTGGACATACCTTGGAAGTGAGATAAGCTGGGATCCATACTTCTCATTCACCATGCCTTCCGAAGATTTAACACTCATCGCTCATTTCCAACAAATTGATTTTATTGTTTCAGCAACAATCCATCCTGAATATGGTGGGTATGTAACTGGTTTAGGCTCTTATAATTTGGGTGATGTGGTTACTCTGGTAGCATCTCCAGAAGAGGGTTACGTATTCTCACATTGGAGCGACTATTTTGAGCAGCCCATACTCGATGAGTTTGGAGACCCTGTCGGCCCAACCTACGTTTTCGAGATGCCTGCAGATAATGTTCATGTTAATGCTTACTTTGAGGAGATCTTCGTGCCTGAATACTACATGCTAACTCTCATAGCTAGCCCAACTGAGGGTGGCGAGGTTTATGGTGACGGTGAGTTCTTGGCTGGTGAGGAAATTTACATTGAGGCAATTCCCAACGATGGCTATCTATTCGTTTCTTGGACAAATGAAGGGGGAACAGTCATCAGCTTCGAACCCTCGTTCATGTACTTCATGCCCGAGGCCGATGTTTTGTTAACTGCCAACTTCGAACCCGTTCCTCCAGGATCTTATGTTTTAACCTTGCTTGTCGAACCTGAAGGTGCTGGACTGGTTACGGGTGCTGGTACTTACGATGAAGAGGTGGAGGTTGAAATACTTGCAACTCCAAACGAGGGCTACTCATTCCTATACTGGACATACCTTGGAAGCGAGATAAGCTGGGATCCATACTTCTCATTCACTATGCCTAGCGAGGACTTAACCCTTACCGCTCATTTCCAACTAAATGAGTATATTGTATCAGTTACAATACAACCGGAGAATGCAGGATACGTCGATGGTTTAGGCACATATTTCATGGACGATGAGGTGATTCTTAATGCTTTACCCGAGTCGGGTTATGAGTTCTCCCATTGGAGCGACTACTTCGAGCAGCCCATCCTTGATGAGTTCGGAGACCCTGTTGGTCCAACCTATGTGTTTACTATGCCAGCCGATAACGTTCATCTCAACGCACATTTCGAGTTCATTCAACCTGAAACACATACATTAACCATACTCGTTCAAGGTAGCGGTTCTGTTAATGTAAATGGAGAACCTTACTTCGAAGAGTTAACTTTCGAGCATGGTTCAATGGTTGAACTCGAAGCTTTTGGTGAAAACGATTGGTTCTTTGATGGATGGTCTGGTGATTTAACATCATTTGAACCTTTTGAAGTAATAGTAATGGATTCTGATAAAGTAATTACTGCCTCATTTGTTTCAGTAATATCAATTTGTGTTACAAACGATTTCGATGAGGGAGAAGGTTCATTACGTTGGGCAATTTCCGAGGCTAATCAAAGTCAAATTCCTGTTTCAATCTGCTTTAACATCGAAGAAAGTGATGTGGTTACAATTTATGAAGAGTTATACATTTACAACAGAGTAATAATTAATGGATTAAACCTCTACTCTGGTAATATTGTTACTGTGCAGGTCGAAGAACCTGGTGTGTCTGAATGGAGGGTATTTAATATCGATGCACCAAGTTTCAATGTATCGATTTCTAACATGACAATTTATGGTGGAAATCTAATGAGCAATCAGGAATCTGGTGGAGCAATCTTTGTTTCGGAAAATACTACTGTAAACCTTGAGAACATCTATCTATCACAATCAAAAGCATTTAAAGGTGGTGGTATTTTTACTAAAGGATTGGTAACTATAACTAATTCATTTATCACTACTAACCACGCACAGGTTTTTGGTGGTGGTATCTATAACCATGGTTACTTGTCACTTTATGGTTCAAGCGTAACCAGCAATTCAATTGATACTGGAAACCCAGGAAAAGGGATATTTACTTCAGGTGGTAGTTTGCTTGTCGATGGCTCTCTAGTTAAAGGAAATAGCTGGGGAAGTAAAGAGGTAGATGGGTTTGACCTTTCTGTTGGTGTTGGGCTTGTTGAACTTGTTGGTTCTGAAGTGGGTGGTTTACACCTCGGTTCTTATACTGACGAAGAGTTACCTGTAAAGAATGGTATCCTAAAGCAGGAATATGAAGGTTATGATATTGTTCTGCTATTGGATAACTCTACTATTGACGATCTTCTTGCTTTCGATTATGAAGCAACAGGCGGCAAGAGCAGCAAGGCTGGCTTCGCCATCGGTGGATATACCGGTCAGAAGGGCGACGGTGGCAGCATTGGCAACCTGATAGTGAGCCATGAGGTGGATATCCTAGGTCTGGATTTGATTACAGGTCAGGTATCGGTTGAGAATGGAGACCTTGCGCTAACTGAGACAGCATTATATGGTACTGGCAGCAAGGGAATAGCAGGGGTTGAGGTTCACAACGGAACGCTTACAGCTGGGAGTTCATCAATCCAAGGGGAAGGTGAAGGGTACGATGTGGCGGTGAGCTACGGAGTGGTCACCTTAATAGGTTCCTCAATTGGCGATATGAATCTAGGTATTGCTGGACCCGAAGGCACAAAGAGCAATCGGAGCCGTAACCCCGAGGGTTACGAGGCATACGACATCGTGCTTCTGCTGGATAACGCCAACATCGACAGCATTTTAGCCTTTGACGAGGAAGCAACAGGCGGCAAGAGCAGCAAGGCTGGCTTCGCCATCGGTGGATATACCGGTCAGAAGGGCGACGGTGGCAGCATTGGCAACCTGATAGTGAGCCATGAGGTGGATATCCTAGGTCTGGATTTGATTACAGGTCAGGTATCGGTTGAGAATGGAGACCTTGCGCTAACTGAGACAGCATTATATGGTACTGGCAGCAAGGGAATAGCAGGGGTTGAGGTTCACAACGGAACGCTTACAGCTGGGAGTTCATCAATCCAAGGGGAAGGTGAAGGGTACGATGTGGCGGTGAGCTACGGAGTGGTCACCTTAATAGGTTCCTCAATTGGCGATATGAATCTAGGTA
>CAYZSD010000088.1:7500-13553 GCA_964481075.1 uncultured Rikenellaceae bacterium
ACATCGTGCTTCTGCTGGATAACGCCAACATCGACAGCATTTTAGCCTTTGACGAAGAAGGAACAGGTGGCAAGAGCAGCAAGGCTGGCTTCGCCATCGGTGGATACACCGGCCAGAAGGGCGATGGTGGTAGTATCGGCAACCTGATAGTGAGCCATGAGGTGGATATCCTTGGTCTGGATTTGACTACATCTCAGGTATCGATTGAGAATGGCGATCTTGGTCTAATCGAGTCGTCGCTTGCAAATAATTCAACCAAAGAGGGTTCGGCTGCCGTTGAGGTTCATGTCGGTGGTTTAAGCCTGGAGAGTTCCTCCCTACTAAATGAGGGAGAGGGTTATGATGTGGCAGTAAGCTACGGAGTGGTCACCTTAATAGGTTCCTCAATTGGCGATATGAATCTAGGTATTGCTGGACCCGAAGGCACAAAGAGCAATCGGAGCCGTAACCCCGAGGGTTACGAGGCATACGACATCGTGCTTCTGCTGGATAACGCCAACATCGACAGCATTTTAGCCTTTGACGAAGAAGGAACAGGTGGCAAGAGTAGCAAAGCTGGCTTCGCCATTGGTGGTTATACTGGTCAGAAGACCAATGGTGGCAGCATAAGCGATTTTGCTGTAAGCCACGAAGTTGATATATTAGGACTAAATCTTAATACCGGAAAGATAACTGTTACCTATGGTGATTTAGGTCTTTACGGAACGGCTCTAACATCAACTCCTTCAAAGGGTCAGCCAAGCAAGGTATTCATTCATAGGGGTTCGTTAAAGGCAGAGAATTCCTCAATTTTTGGATCAACCGAAGATTACGATATTTCAGTTAGCCAAGGAAGCGTAATGCTCAATAGCTCATCAATTAATAAAGTGAAACTTGGTGCTAAGTCACCAAACAATTCAAGGTATTATCGAGAATATACTGGAATTCCAGAGGGATATGAGGATTACGACATTGTCCTCTTAATGGATAACTCAGCAATTGATGAGCTACTTGCTTTGGATGAGGGTGATGAAAATGGAGAAAAAAATAAAGCTGGCTTCGCAATCGGTGGTTATACAGGACAAAAAGGTGAAGGTGGCTCAATTGGAAATTTCCAAGTTCAGCATGAGGTTGATGTTATTGGTATTGAGTTAAGTACAATTCAACTCACAGTTTACGATGGTGACCTTGGTCTGATAGATACAGATTTAACAACCGAAACTTTCAGGGAAGGTAACCAAGCAGGTTTCCAAATTCACTGGGGAAATCTATCGGCCGATAATTCTACCATTCAAAACGATGGAGAGGGTTACGGATTAGCTGTAAGCTATGGCTCAATCTCATTCAATAATTCTGACGTTGGTAGTATGCACCTCGGTCTCGAATCACCAGAACAGAATTCTGAGGGAAGCAAGTACATCAAAAAACGTGAGGGATTCGAGGAGTACGATATAGTGCTTGAAATGACCGATTCGAACATTGATGGCATTTGGGCTTTCGATCAGGATATAGATTCAACTGGGTTTAGAAGTAGTAAAGCAGGTTTTGCTATTGGTGGTTATACAGGACAAAAAGGAACAGGCAATAGCGTTGGCCAGCTTTTAGTGGAGCATGAGCTAGATTTATTACTAGTATCTGGGGATTTCAATGCCGATTCATGGCAGATTGTTAACAGTGATATGGAGGTAAGTAGAATGGGCTCAACAGATGAAGCTACTATAACTGTTCAGAGCATCGGTCTTACAGGTGGTTCGCTTATAACAGGTGGAGAAAAGCTAACAAGAGGCATTATTGACATCAATACCAATAGTGTAATTATGGGAAGTACTATTACTAACGGTGTTTTAAGTATTTCACATTTAAATTTTAGCGGTTCTACTAACCTTACGATGCTCGAAGGATCTGGCAAAGATGCTTTCATTCAAGTGGGCGAGAATTGTGCTGTTACACTTAGTGATAATTGCCAGGTTAATGCTGGCGATGCCCTTGCCTTCGATATTGCAGATGGAGGTTCTCTGATAGTCGAAAGCAATGAAGTGGTTATTATTGGTAACGTTAAAGTTCAGGGTTTGTACGTAAACCAACGTGGTTTTGTATCTGCTCCAATTGCTAACGTTGCAATTCCTTCAACAGGCTTCCAGCTTGAAACATGGAGTGAACCAGAAAGCACTTGGAACCCAAATGAGGATGAACTATTCATACAGATGAAGGGTTATAGAGCAAACTTCCTGGATCAGTTCCTTCTCGTAAACTTCATAGGAAGTTTACCTCCAGCAACCCAAAGCATAGGCTTAACAAACTCAAACACCTCTGAAATTAATGAGTTTGGCTGGAATCTTTTGGGTAATCCATTTACCTCTGCACTTGATTTTGAGGTAATTGCTGAAGGTTTGTCGGGAATTGAAAACGTTGTTTATACATACGATCCGGTTGCCAGAAACTATAGGGTTTACCAGCAGGGAGGTCTTTCACTAAATGGAGGTAACCAACTAATTCCTGTAGCTCGAGCTTTCTACATGAAGGCAAATCAAGAGAATACTTCCCTTGGGTTTGGTAAAGGAAAAACTCATAATATACCAGGTCTTCTAAAGCTTAAAAAAGCAGAAAGTAAGAATACCGAAGAGTATGCATTAATTACTGTAACTAGATCGAATGATTCTTTCTCCGATCAAACTCTTGTAGGTATTCTTCCCGGTGAAAGCGAGACATTCACTTCTAATATTGATGTTGTCAAACTTTTTGCTCCTGATGTACCTCAACTTTACACACTTGGCAGTTCAAATGAGAATAGCAACGATCTTGCATTAGCCATTAATGTTATTGATCTCCCATTTGCCGATGTTAAAGTTATTCCTATGAACTTTAAAGCAGCAGAGGATGAGCAGTTTACAATAACTGCCACTAAGGGTAACAGCAAGAAAAACCTTACGGTTTACCTAAAAGATTTGGTAACAAATGATGTTACCCAGATTACCAACGGTGGTTCATATAGCTTTACTTCAAATCAAATTGAAGAGAGATTTGAACTTTTCCTTGAGCATAAGTACTCTGTTAACTTCTCAGTTGCTGGAGGGTTTGGTTCATTAGTTGCAATGGTTGATGGACAGGTTATCACCGATGGTACATTGGTGTCTGGGAATAAGGAAGCAATTTTCATTGCTACCCCCAGCTATGGATACTCAATCAATAGTTGGACTGTCAACGGCATTGTGGTTGATGACTTTGTTGATAACACATTGGTTGTTAGTGGTATAAATGAAGATGTTGTTGTTACCGTTGAGTTTGTAAGTACGCTTTACACGTTAACAGTTGCTGTTGAAGGCGAGGGAACTACAATGCCTGCTCCTGGTGAATACGAGTACATTGAGGGTACTCAAGTTGTCCTTTTCGCTTCACCATCATTAGGCTATCAGTTCGAAAAATGGGTAGTTGGCGAAGAAGAAATACTCACCCAGGCAATTCAATTAACTATTACAGGCAACATTTCAGCTACTGCGTACTTCATTGAGTCAACTAGCACTCAGTACACTTTGACCATGAGTGTAGTGGGACAAGGGACAACAACACCTCCATCAGGAAATCATTACTACAATGAAGGTACTTCTGCGCTTCTGCATGCCATGCCAGCATTTGGTTGGGTATTCGACAAGTGGACCATTGATGGGGTAGATGTACTTGATAATCCTACCCAAATTTCCATGAACTCTGATAAAGTGGTTGTTGCACATTTCATTGAACTACCAAAATACACACTATCTATTAGTATGATTGGAAGTGGTGTTGTACTTGTTAACGGAAATATCTATAGCGAAGAAATTGAAATATATCAAGGGCAGCAAGTTAACATAAGTGCTACACCTTCAACAGGATGGCTCTTTGATGGTTGGACAGGAGACATAACTTCTACCAACTCTGCCATTAGCTTTACTATGAATAGCAACACAACCTTGACAGCAACGTTTACCCCAATCATGCATACTCTAACTGTTTCTGTTCTAGGTAGTGGAAGTGTTGAGGTCAATGGCGAAGCCTATACTCAACCCATCCAGTTTGCTTATGGTTCAGCAGTCGATTTAGAGGCTATTGCTAGCACAGGATGGCAGTTTGTTGGTTGGCTTGGCGATTTAATCTCGTCCAATGCAAACGAATCAATTGTAATGACTTCCAACAAGACTATTATTGCTCAATTCAACGAGATTCCTCCACAGCAATATACTCTAACGGTTGCCATAGTTGGTGAAGGTTCTACAGTTCCTGCACCGGGCGATTATACCTACAACGAAGGTGCTATGGTAATGCTGTTCGCTTCTCCAGCTTCGGGCTTTGAGTTCCAGAAATGGGTAGTTGGTGAGGAAGAATTCTTAACGCAAGCCGTTCAGTTTACTATTTCAAGCGATGTTCTTGCAACGGCATACTTCGTTGAACCAATACCCCCACAGTACACTCTCACTATCAACATTGTTGGCGAGGGATCTGTTGAAGTTGATGGAACAGTTTACTCCGAGCCAATTATCGTTGAAGTTGGTACAACCTTAAATCTCGAAGCAATTGCTGCAAATGGTTGGCAATTTGAGGGTTGGAGCGGAGATTTGGTTTCAATCAATGCAATTGAACCCATCATCATGAATGCTGATAAGAATATTACAGCTACCTTCAGCTTAATTCCAACACCTCAATTTACTCTGACAATCACTGTGGTAGGAGAGGGCTTCGTTAATGTTGAAGGGGAACCATACACCCAACCAATTATTGTTGATGAGGGTACTGTACTCGACTTAGCTGCCCTTGCAGCAGAAGGTTGGCTATTCAAGAGCTGGTCGGGCGACGTTGCTGAACCAAACCAACCTGAAACCACAGTAACAATGGATTCTGACAAGGATATTTCGGCTATCTTCATTGAGGTTACACCTGTACAATACACACTAACAGTTACAATTATTGGAAGTGGTACTGTAACTGTTGATGGTGCTGAATACACCGATGCAATTACCGTTGACAAAGGGACAGTCCTTAACCTTGAGGCCATTGCAGCCGAAGGTTGGCAATTCGAAGGTTGGAGTGGTGATGTTGAGCAACCCAAAGTAACTATTGCAGTTGCAATGTTTTCTGATAAGGCTATAATCGCTACTTTCTCAGAAATTGTTCCACCTACATATACCGTTACCTTTGTTGTAACCGATTTGAACATGGTTCCTGTTGAAGGTGCAACCATACTTGTGGGCGATGATGTTGAACTAACTACTGACATTGAGGGGCTTGCCTATTTCAACGCTCCCGATGGCGAATACACTTTCAGTGTTACAAGGCTTGGGTTTGAACTTTATGAAAGTATTTTCATTGTTGAGGGTGCTGATTTACAGGTTGATGTACAACTCGAACCTGTAGGTATTATTTTCAATACCCTTGCTAACATTGAAGTGTATCCTAACCCATTTAGTTCTGCAATCGTAGTAAGAAACGCACAGCATGTTTCAAGGGTAATAATTACTAACACCATTGGACACAAGGTTCTTGATGTGAACTTGAGTGGAAAAGAGATGGAAACCATTCAAACCCACGGTTTAATGAAAGGTGTTTACCTAGTCACATTCATAAACGAAAACGGTGACAGGGTCTTAAGAAGAATGGTGAAACAGTAGGTACTAAAACCTAAGTATTATTGAGTTCGACCGAAGCTACTAAGCTTCGGTCGAACTTTTTTATACAGATAATGTGCTCAAAAATGGTTGGTAAAACCCTTTGGAATGCTCAACTAGATTGATATTTCGGAACCTTTTATGAAGGATTGGCTTAATGGACAAAAATTAGGCTAAAAACCATGACAAGTATCAATTATATTAACTTTGAGGCAAACCAAAGGTTATGAAAGTAGAAATCAATCGGGATGCTTTTCGATGATAGTTTCTGGGAAAATTTTTAGGGTGACGCATTGTCGAAGTCAGGAAACCCATTTCCTGATCCAACCATTTTTGAGTATTATAACTTATATGCTCATTTCAACAACTATTTTTGGCATATATACGCAATCACTACTGTCCGACTAAGTAATTTTTATGATGATAATCATGTAATAG
>CAYZSD010000089.1:0-13525 GCA_964481075.1 uncultured Rikenellaceae bacterium
CCTTTGGCAACCATTCAGCAACCTTATAAGCGTCCATCAAAGTGCTCATAAGACTTTGGGTATCGCGTGTTATACCGAAGGGGATTATATTCTGAAGCCCATCAACTATCTCAACTTCAATGGATTTATCTGATTGATTTTCAAGTTTGCACTTTCTTACCCATCCCAAACTGTCGCTGCTCATCCAGCAGTAGGTAAATCGTATATTTAAATCGTGATTTATCTCTTCGAAAATAATCTTGTTGCCAGCAGTATTCTTGTATAGGTTACGGCTTATGCTATACAGCCCTTGGTATAATATTGAAAATGGTTCCCAAACAAGAATTCTATCGCCCTCCAAAATTCTGAAAATAGTTTTAGGTCCGGTTATTTCTGCCGAATCGTGAATTTTATCATCGGTGTAGTATGGAAAAAGGGCGTTGTTGCAATTCTGCCTTCCGGCAGTAAGGCTGCCCTTGCTAGAAATGAACAACCATAAATCGGAACTGCTAACTATGCTCATGAAGAATGGGTCCATGCAATCGTAATTCTGGATGCAGTACACCGATTCACCATCAATTTCGGTGAGGAACCCTTTCACCTCCTTTTCAGAAACTTTTAGGGGCTGAGTTGATATGTGAGGGAGTTTGTTTGGCATGACTATTTTGTTTCTTTAAGTGAATTTAATTACTCAAAACTTTATGATGAATAATGAAATATCGGAAATATTCAAAAACATTTACATTTTACAGAGAAAACTTTTATGAATACTAACAGAATGCCTTTGTTACTCGCATTGCTCATGATATTGCTGCGCGTTTTTTTCAATTTAAAGATTCATCGCTTCTCCTCTATACGGCGGATTGGCTCTGAATGACAGTTTTTTTATTAATGGGAATGTGGTGTGGGGGGATAGCTGGTGGCAAAGCCACCAGCTATCCCCCCACACCACCAAATATCACATATACAACTGTCATTCTGAACGAAGTGAAGAATCTTATTATTAATCGGTCATTAGTGAAAAAATAAATAATGAATTACTTAACTCCAGCATAATAAAATCTTTTTCTCTGTAAATCCTTGGGATTGCCTCCAACAAGAACCTCAAAATCACCCTCTTCGGCAATCCATTGGTTATTTAAACCTACAAACTTGAGATCATCATAGCCAATTGTTAGGTTTACGGTTTTGGTTTCTCCAGCGTTGAGATGAATCTTCTCAAAAGCAACCAACTTCCTGTCGTCTGGGGTGATTGATGCAACCAAATCGCTGATATATAGCTGTACAACCTCTTTACCGGAAAGATTTCCAACATTTTTTACCTCTACCGAAACCGACAAATCCTGATTGCTGAAAATTGTATCAGCCGATATAGAGAAGTTTAAGAACTCAAAATTTGTGTAGCTTAATCCATGCCCAAACGCCCATTGTGGGTTAAATCCATCCATTCCAAATTTATCATCCAACTTGTCGCTGCCTCTATGCTGGTATGTGTGCAGAGTGTTGGTGTAGCGTGGGTATGTGTATGGCAACTTTCCGCTTGGATTCTCCTTCCCGACAATAATATCTGCCAACGCCCTGCCGCCTTCATGTCCTGGCCAATAGGCCAGAAGTATTGCGCTTGCTAAGGGTTCAATCTCTCTAATTACTCTGGGTCGCCCCTGAAGAAGAATTAGAACGATTGGTTTTCCGCTTCTATGAAGATATTTCACCAAATCAATCTGATTTTGAGGTAGATCAAGGCTATGAATATCAGAGAATTTTTCAGCGAATGGTTTTTCACCAAGGCAAACAAATATTACATCGGATTTTGCTGCTTTTGCAAGCAGGTTGGTGCTTTCAGAGAAATTTCCATCGAAATCGGTACCCAACTCAAATTGAACACTTGATTTGGGAAGTACGCTCAGCATGGCTTGCAGAAACGTTCTTTTATCCTTATCGTCATAAGTGGGATCGTTGCCATTGAATGTTCTACTCCAAGGACCATTCAGGGCGATTAGCGAGTTAGCTGTTGGACCAGTAACAAGAATGTTTCTTTTGGAATCCTCAATGGGAAGAACTCCATCGTTTTTAAGTAGTGTAATTGCCTCAACTGCTGCTCTGTAACTTTGCTCTGCAAACTCTTCAGACCCAAATTTTGGGTAATCCTCTATATTTGTCCAAGGCTTCTCAAAAAGTTCCAGTTTAAACTTTACAAAAAGTATTCTGCGCACGGCATCATCAATTCGGCTAATGGGAATTTCGCCTGCTTTAACCAAATCAATCACGTCAATCGCAAAGCTGGCATCGTAGGGAACCATGCACATGTCCATTCCAGCCAGTACTGCCATTTTTGCTGCTTCGCGATTATCCTTGGCCACACGATGCACCTCGACCAATCGGGCAATGTCGCCCCAATCGGAAATAACAAAACCCTTGAAAGCGAGTTCGCCCTTTAAAACCGTTGAAATAAGATATTGGTCGATATGTCCTGGAATTCCATTTACTGCAGCCGAGTTGAGCATCACTGTTATGACTCCCATATCGATGGCATCCCTGAAAGGCTCAAGGTAGTACTGCCTTAGGTAATGTTCTGGAATGTAGGTAGGTGAGCGATCCTTCCCGCTAAATGGCGTTCCGTAGCCCAGAAAATGTTTCAGGCATACGGCAACACTTGCCTTATCGCTAATGGATTGTCCCTGAGAACCCTCAACGAAAGCAGTGCCCATAACCCGATTAAGATAGGTGTCCTCACCAAAAGTCTCAAAAATTCTTCCCCAAAGGGGCTGCATGCTCACATCGAGCACAGGGGCGTAGTTCCAAGGGATTGACGATGCTTTGAGTTCAAAAGCCGTGATTTCACCAGTGATTCTTGTTAATTCTGGTTCCCAAGTTGCCGCTAAGGCAATTTGATGGGGGAAAATTGTAGATCCCGCAGTGTAATGCGCACCATGCACGCCATCGATTCCAAACAGAATGGGTATTTGATGGCGGGTGTTTGAAAAAACGTACTCCTGAATTGATTTTATTATCCTATTCCACTCCTCCTTTGATGGCGGGTACTTTCCTTTGCTCTGCACCGAGCCAACATGGTGAATTGCAAGTAATTCGTGCATCTTTTCGGTGTCGAGCAGAAGGGTGTCGGCATCAGTCCAGAAAGGGCCTTGGGTTAGGGCAGTAAGACCTATGTTGGTCATTTGCCCAACTTTCTCTTCTAGCGACATTAGCCTTAAAAGGCTATCGGCCTTTTGGAAGAAAACCGCATCGGAATCCTTTGGCTTAGAATGGCTACAACCAGCTAATAGGGCTATGATAAGAAAGAAAAAAGGAGTGTAAAGCTTCATTTTCAATTGTTTTACTTTAATTGCGACGCACGTTAAAAAGTTACATTGAAACAAGCAGAAACCTGCGTCGCAAAAATGATTTTATTGATTTACCCTGAGCTGAAGCTCGAGGCAACCTATATCTGACCTCAACGAGGTCATTATTTATCAACCAAAAATGGAATGTTTACCGTTCCAACGTTCTTATTATCATCTACTATGTAGATAAACAGGCGATATGCTCCCTTTTTCTGGGGGGCATTGAACACAACCTCTGAGGTTGATGCTGAAACAATTAACCCCTCGATTGTTTGTGGCCGTTTCTCAAAATCACCACCATCGCTAAGCTCAACTGGTTCGGGAAGGATTTCTGCTCTGGCAGTAAGCGTACCAAGGTTGGGATGCTCAATTTCAACTAAAGCAATATGCTTGGAATTTGCACCTAACTTAACATTATTAAATCTCCCACCTTTATCCTTAATTGTTGCGTTAACAATTTTTGGTGCATTTTTTTCGGGCCATTTTCCTGTCCACAGATACTCCATCACATTGATTGCTTGAGTCTTTTCGCCATTTTCGGTAAATAGTCCGTACCAGGTTGGTGTACGTTCCTGTTTTTGCCCCCATAGGAAGACGTATGAGCCCATGCAGTTTGCCGCATCGGCAAGAATTACCTTCTCGTACCGAAGTTTTATGGCATCAGCCTTTTCGGTTGAGGTTTGCTCTATTGGCGAACCCCACTCGGTTGAAGGCATTTCCCAATGACCTGTTGCACCCCACTCGGTTACAAGGTAAGGGCCATCGTATCCAGTTTCAGCAAGCCTTTTCTCAAGGTTGATGATATCGCCATACATTTGGATTGAGAGAAAATCGATGTCGGGACAATGCTCGGCAATGTACTCTACCTCACCCTTTCCAATTCCAGCAAGCATAGTGGTAACAACATGGTTTCCATCAACTTCTTTTATCATCTTGGCTATATCGTTAACTGCGTTCCAAACCTTTTTGTTTGTGTGTCTTAAGTTTAGTTCGTTGCCAATTCCCCATCCTAAAAGTGCTGGATGATCTTTTAGTTCAATAACATCCTTTTTGATTCGCTCGAGTTGAGCAGCAATTGCCTCCTCGTCATCATAGTCGAACCCGTGACGTTCCTTGGCAACATCCAAGCCCATTAAAACCATCAACCCATGTTCCAGTGCATTGTCTAGCACCTCTTTACCTGTCATTTGGCTATTGTTCACCCTCCAAGTACGGATAGAATTGCCGCCATGAGCGGCAACAAGATGGCAGGCTCCGTATTCGCAGCCAGCACCTTTTACGAAAAACTCCTCACCATTAACGAACAATCGGGACTTACCATCAACCTTTTTCATCTCAACATGAGAAGGACCAACCTTTTCAGCAGGTTTCTTTTTCCCGTTATCAGCACTGCAAGATACCAATATTGCTGTTGATAGAATCAATATAAATAATCGAGTTGTTTTCATAACTATTCCTGATTAATAAGTTTAGCCTCAAGTTCTTCCAGCGATTTTCCTTTAGTTTCTGGCACAAATCGCCACACGAAAATCAGAGTTAAAAGACCGAAGAATGAGTAGATAAAATACGTTGCGCTGGATCCCATATTCTCAAGTTGTGCAGGGAAAACGGTTGCAACCGAAAAACTAACTATGGAGTTCCAAAATCCCATGATTGATATAGCTAGGCCACGCAGCTTGTTGGGGAAGATTTCAGAAAGCAATGCCCACATAACTGGTCCCATGGATATTGCGAATGATGCCACAAACATTATCAACCCAATAAGAATCCAAGTTGGATTTACTGCAATGGAGTGTTTTAGGATAATCTCTTTATAACTATTATATGTATCAACGCCAACGGTTTGCTTCACTAATCCAAAGAACGCCACTTCGCTCCCAAAGGCGTTGCCTTTTAGTTGGTTTAATCGGGCGATATTTTCTAAATGATGTGGTGCAACACCCATCTGCTTAACCTCTTCAGTTAATGATGACATTGATTTTTTGTCGATGGTGTATTTGGCATTTCCGAAAGAGAAACCTACAATAGCAAGTGAAATACAGATACCAGAAGCACCGATGTAAAGCAACGGTTTTCGTCCTAACCGGTCGATTAAGAACATGGCAACCACGGTCATCACCACGTTAGTAACCCCAAGAATGGCTGCCTGCATAAAAGCGGCATCCTTACCTCCTCCAGCCATCTCAAATATCATGGGAGCATAGTAGAAGATTGCGTTTATACCCGTTATCTGCTGAAAGAAGGCAATTCCAAATCCAATGATAAGCACAGTTTTCATTCTCTTTGAGAAAACATCGGCAAAGCGGGCTTTCTCCTTATTTGCTTCTGAATGAAGGTTTTCGTTGATTTCTCTTTGTTCAACCAGCGATTGCTGTTCACCGTGGATTCTATCAAGCACGGTTTTAGCTTCTTCGTCGAAACCCTTTAGTATGAGCCATCTTGGGCTTCGAGGAACGAAGAAAAGAAGGATGAAATATAGCATTGCAGGAATAGCTTCCACGCCAAGCATAACCCTCCATTTTAAATCGGAATCGGCTATGGTTTGCTGAAAGTATAGGTTTGAAAAGTAAGCAATGGATATACCCAATACAATGTTTAACTGATTAAATGTTACCAATGTACCGCGAAGGTTGCGAGGTGCAATTTCGGCAATATACATCGGGGCGATAAGAATTGCCATTCCTACACCCAGACCGCCGATAACCCGTGCTATGATAAAGCTAACGATATCAAAAGCAAAAGCAGTGAATATTGCGCTGATAACGAAAAGTAGTGCAGTGATCATCAGTATCCTACGGCGACCAAATCGGTCGGCGAGTCCACCAGCAACAATGTTGCCCATGATTGCACCAAGAATGAGAGAACTCACGGAAAACCCAATGAGCATTGAGCCAGAGTTCAATCCGAATGTTTCCCTATAGAAAGGGGTTGCTCCGGAAATAACCGCGCTGTCGAACCCAAGTAGAAATCCACCTAGGGCAACTACTAGCGAGATAAATATGGTGTAGGTTTTTTTTGTCATTTTATTTAGATTAAGAATAACTTATTTAACTATCTCAAATTCAAGTTTTACTCCCGATTTCGAGCAATTTCCAACCCAAAGATGATACTGCCCTGGCTCCACAACGAACTTCATATCAGGATTATGGAAGCCTAGTATTCTTGTGTTTATTTTAAATACAACCTCTTTTTCTTCACCCGGTACAAGCAGTACCTTTTCAAAAGCCCTGAGTTCCTTTACTGGTCGGGTTCGACTGCCAAAAAGTTGGCGAGTATAAAGCTGAACTACCTCGGCAGCCTTGCAATTTCCAGTATTCTTCAACTTCGCTGAAACCATCAGAATATCATAAATTTTCAATTGACTTTTATGAAGCATGACTTCAGAGATTTCGAATGTTGAATACGATAATCCATATCCAAAATGGTACATTGGCTCAAAGCCATAATCTAGATAGTGCGATGTATTACCGATGGATAGCTGCGGTGCTTCTGCAGGGATTTCTTCGAGACGCTCCCAGGTTTCGTTACTTGCGGGTTTACCCGTATTCTTATGGTTGTAGTATATCGGTATTTGTCCTACGTGCCTAGGAAACGTAAGGGGTAGCTTCCCTGATGGTGAAACCTTGCCAAACAATAAATCGACTAAAGCAGGGCCTGTCATTGTTCCGGGATGCCAAGCGTAAAGAATTGCATCCATCATTGGTTCAACCGCTTCGAATGTTATTGGTCGTCCAGCCATAATAATGGCCACAACGGGTTTCCCCGCTGCGACCACTACCTCTACTAGCTCTCTTTGTCCAACCTGTAAATCTATGTTTGCCAAGCAATGCGACTCGCCTGAAAGTATTGACTCCTCGCCAAGGAACATCAAAACTAAATCGGAACGCTTCACATCACGAATAATAACTTGTTTGTTCTGAATATTCTTTGAACGGCTCAGCTCCAATGCACGGTGATAGAATATTTCAATCCCATTATCCTCAGCAAACTCCCTTAAAGATTGCAAAGGAGTAACTGCATCTTCCTTTCTACCATCGAAAATCCAAGTCCCAAGCTGATCGTGTGGTGCATCGGCCAATGGGCCGATAACTGCAATTCGCTTCACCTTGTTTGATATGGGCAATGTACCCTCGTTCTTAAGCATCACAACGCTTTCCTGTGCCAATTCTTTGGCCACTTGCAAGTGATCATCGTTAAGAAGTTCAGGAAAATCGCCCTTATGGGCGTAAGGATTTTCGAAGAGCCCCAACTCGAACTTTAACCGAAGGATTCGTCTGACTGCATCATCTATAAGTTTTTCTGAAATTGCACCTTCTTTTATTTGTTCAAGCAAATAGGTTTCGTATGCCGTGCTGGCCATCTCCATATCAACAGTAGCCTGAATAGCTTTTGCTGCCGATTCCTTATGATTTGGCGTGTAGCCATGCACAACCATTTGCGTTACCGACTCCCAATCGCTGAGGACAACGCCATTGTAGCTCCATTCTTTGCGAAGCAAATCGCGAAGCAAAGGAACGTGTCCAGTTGCGGGAATCCCATTTATCTCGTTGAAGGCAGTCATGATGCTTGCTGCACCTGCATCGATGCACATCTTAAAAGGGGGTAGAATAATATCGTAAAGATCATTCTCAGAGATATTTGCAGTGTTGTAGTCGCGACCTCCCTCGGCCCAGCCGTAAGCAGCAAAGTGCTTTGCACAAGCTGCAATTGATGTAGGATTAGAAAGTTTATCGCCCTGAAAGCCACGGACTACGGTTGCTCCGAAAATTCCGTTAAGGAAATGATCCTCGCCAAAACCTTCGGCAATGCGCCCCCAGCGTGGATCGCGGGTAACATCAATCATCGGGGCAAAGCTCCAGCGTACTCCCTGCGAAGCAGCCTCGATTGCGGCAACACGTGCAGCCTGCTCAACCAAATCGACATTCCAACTCGCTGCTTGCCCTAAAGGGATGGGGAAGATAGTTCTGAAGCCATGTATCACATCACGCCCAATGAGCAGAGGAATACCCAATCGGCTTTCCTCAACAGCAATCTTCTGAATTCTAAAAACCTCTTCGGGGTCAACCTGATTTAGAACCGAACCGATGTTCCCATTCCTTATTAGCTCATCAAGGTTTGGATGATCGCCGTTTTTCTGTACAAGCTGTCCGATTTTTTCTTGGATGGTCATTCTGCCCAATAGGCTTTCAACCTGTTTGTCAATCACATCAAGATTTCTCTTTTGATGACAAGCGGTAAAAGTTAGGACAAAAACCAACAACAACAAAACCGAAAGGTTTTTATTCATGTCTATTCAAATTACTGTGAAACAGTACGATAACCGAAAATGCTCTATGTGTTTTAATTTGATAGATAGTTTTAAAGCAATGGAATGCTTAATAACCATCGTTCTGTTTAAGCGTACCAGCAGAGAGGTCAATCTCCGATTGAGGAATTGGAAGGAAACCTTTGGTTGCCATGTTGAAGGATACTTCGAATAGCTGCTGATCGCCAACATAGTTAGGTCCTCTAAAGGAATGAGTTAATTCCTGATTTGCGTAGGTTAATCCCCGCCTTAGAACATCGAAGTAGCGAATGCCTTCAAGCGATAGTTCCAACCTTCTTTCCCTATAGATATTTTCGGGAGTTGCAGGTACGCTAGGCAAGCCAACTCTAGCTCTAACCCTGTCGAGATACTGTTGTGCATTACCGCTTCCAAGTTCAGCTGCCATGAGCAGGACATCTGAAAAACGAATCACACGGAAATTGCAGGTTCTGTTTAGTTCAAACTGTCCACCTGCCCCCCAGTGCTCGGCATCGGAGCTATACTTTTTGGAATAGTATCCAGTATGCTGATAACCCTTAACCAAAACCCCATCGAGTTCCTGTTCGGTTAGTATGGTATATTGAAACCTAGGGTCTCCTGCTAGATCAAGTGCGAGCTTATGGTTTACAGTGGCAAAACTCCAGCCTCTGTTCCAATTATTTGAACCACTTTCAACACGAGGGCCCTGCATTTGGGCAGCTAAGTTTCCGTTTCCACCTCTTGGATAATTCCAATCCCACCAAATTGGTGAATCACCATGGGAAATTTCAAAAACCGACTCGATTCCAAATTCACCTACTAATTTGAAGTTATCCTGATAGTTATCAAACAAATCGTGACCGCTATTATTGATAAGATCTTCTAGTTGATTAAGGACATAAGCCTGATTAACTGTTGTGCTACCAGCAACGAGGTCGGAATTATATACACCTTTATAAAATAGGTAAACACGAGCCAAAAGCCCTTGAGCAGCCCACTTTGTTATTCTACCAGCCTGTGATGGTGTAACACTTTCTGGAAGATCGGCAATTGCTTCAACAAGGTCAAGAGCTATTTGGTTGTAAACCTCTTGGGGCGTATTCTGTTCCTGATTGTATTCCGATGTTCCCTTTATAGTTTTAGTTAGCAAAGGAATATTTTCAAAAAATCGAACCTGTTCAAAATAGAAGTAAGCCCTCATGAACTTAACTTCGGCAATGGTTCTTGTTTTGAAGTCAGAGGACGCATCGATGTCGTCAATTATCTCAAGATACAGATTAGCCCTATAAACTCCAATATAGTTCTTAATCCAAATAGAATGAGCAATTAAACTTGTTGGCGGAATATTAAAGTTGTTAAATTCATTCTCATCCACTCCATCGTTGGCATCAGCCCCGCCTGCGTAAGCATCGTCAGAAAGTATATCTGACATGGTTACGAAGGGAGCCCATGCTGTACCTGGTGATGATTGATAGGTTAAAACGTCGTAAACAGAAACTAGGGCTTGAATTGCATCTTCCTCGGTACGGTAAAAGTTTGATGCTACAACTTTATCAAGCGGCCCGAGTTCTAAAAAATCTTCACACCCTGAAAGCAGTATTGTGAAAAGTAATGCTTTTGCTGTTATTAATAAGTACTTCTTCATATCCTAATGTTTTTGAATTAGAATGTTAGGGTTGTTCCCATTCGAAATGTTCTAGCTTGAGGATAGATACCCCTGTCGATACCAATATCGAAGGAACTCATTGCCCCAATTTCTGGGTCGGCCCCAGTGTATTTAGTTAAGGTGACAAGGTTCTCAACCGACACGTAGAATCTTAACGATTTGGCTTTTATCCTATTCTGAAGCTTTTGAGGAAGGGTATAGCCAAACTGAACGTTTTTAAGCCTGATAAAAGAACCATCCTCAATGTAAAGGTCTGATACACGGTAATTACCATTAATGTCATTCCATACAACGCGAGGGGTAGTTTTTGAAGGGTTATCTTCAGTCCAACGATCTAAGATTGCTGTGGTTCTGTTTGTATAGTAAAGATCTTGTCTTTGTGAACCGTTGAAGATATCGTTGCCGTAAGACCCAATTATCAGGAATGAAAAATCGAACTGCTTGTAGTCAACAGAACCGTTCATTCCGAAAGTCCAATCGGGGGTTGGTTTTCCAATCATTGTACGATCATCTGGAGAAATTTTTCCATCGCCGTTAACATCAACAAACCTCACGTCGCCAGGTTTTGCGTTGGGTTGAAGAACCTGCCCAGTACTTCCAATGTGTTGAAAAACTTCTTCCTGATTTTGGAAAATGCCATCTGTTTTATAGCCCCAGAAGTATGCAATTGGATAGCCCAACTCAGTACGGGTTACAAAACCAGCAACCGCCCACGAACCACCACCGGGTACAACACCTTCTTCGTTCCCAACCTTAATCATTTCGTTCTTGTTGTAGGCTGCATTGGCTCCAATTGAGTAACGAATACCTTTTGTTAAATGCCGCCAGCTTATCCCCATCTCAACGCCACGATTACGAACACTTCCCACATTAGCTACAGGTGGATTGTTCCCAACATGAGCTGGGATAGGAATTACCTCAAGAAGTCCTTTTGTAGTTTTGTTGTAGTAGTCGAAGCTGGCAGTGAGTCTATTCTCATAAGCCCCTAGATCGAGTGCAAAATTTATTTGTTCCGACTCCTCCCAATGGATGTCATCATTCGCAATGTATGCAGGTGATGCTCCAATAATTCTGCCACCTCCAAAAATATAACTTCTGCTATAATCCATCAAAGGGATATACTGATAGTTACCAATCTCCTGATTACCATTAACACCCCAGGATGCTCTTAATTTCAAGAAGTTTACCGGATTTAGATTGGGCATAAAGGCTTCTTCGGAAATAATCCATGAAACACCAAGTGAGGGAAAGATACCGAACCTATTGTTTGGTCCAAACTTAGAAGAACCATCCCTACGTATAATACCGGTGAACGAATACTTGCTCTTGTAGTCGTATGTTACACGACCAAATGCTGATAGTAAAGCCGAATGCCATGCACCACCCCTTGACTCCCACAACGTGTCGGTAGCTAAATCAAGATAGGCTCTATTGGGGTTAAGTATTAGAACATTAGTATTAAATCCTGATAAATTTTCGAAATTCTCTTTTCTAGCAGTTGTACCAATAAGTGCTGAGAAATTATGATCGCCAATCTGGTTTGAATAAGCCAGAGTATTCTCCCATTGCCATGTATAATACCGGTCAATTACCTTTGAAACAGATGTTTTTTCTGTGTTGTTTTGTGCACCATTTAGGAAGAATAATGGTCTGTATGAGTCGTTCAATACGTAAGCCATATCAATACCAGCGCTGGTATTAAACCTTAAGCCTTTTATCAATTCTACTTCACCAAATATGTTTCCTACAACCTTATCAACCCGAGTTTCAGCGTTCTGTATTTCGAGCAATGCCATTGGGTTAACAACCTCTGCACCAACTATCTCAGATATCCCGTAGGTTTTTCCATCAGGTGAAAGAATAACTGGTTGGCTAAGGTAGGGTTCTTGGTTAAGAATATTCTCATCCTCCTGGTATAGAGGGGTTAGAGGGTCGAGGTTTAGGGCACTACTATAAGCTCCATTGAATGATTGGTTGCTACCAATGCCTCTTCTTTTTATGTGAGAATAAGCAAGATTACTTCCAAACCTAAAGAAACTATTAACCTCGTGGCGAGAATTTAATCTTCCGGTAATTCTATCGAATTGCGATTTATCTCCCCCAATTATTCCCTGTTGAGAGAAATATGATAAAGAGGAAGCGTATGATGAAACTTCACCACCTCCAGTAACTGAAACCTCATGGCTTGAAATGGGAGCATTCTTTTGGAAAAGATGCTCTTGCCAGTTGGTATCATGTTTTGGGATTTCGTTTGGGTCAAACCTTTCGGTTAGGTTCGAGTTTCTTCGAGCCTCATTCCAAATCATTATATACTCTTCAGCATTAAGCATATCGAGCATTTTGGTAACATTCTGTACACCATGATACCCAGAGTAAGTTACGCTCATTTCACCTTTCTTTGCACCCTTAGTGGTGATTAGCACTACACCGTTTGCTGCTCTTGCTCCGTAAATTGCGGCCGATGCAGCATCCTTTAGCACGTCTATCGACTCAATATCACCAGGGTTTAAGTAGTCTATTCCTCCAACAGCCATCCCATCGACAATGTAAAGAGGCTCAGCATATCCAGTTGTTCCTGCTCCCCTGATACGAACCGTAGGAGGTTCGCCTGGTTGGCCTGATAGACTTGTAACCTGAACTCCAGGGGTACGTCCCTGCATTGCCTGATCGATTCGAAGAATTGGGGTTGCGCTAATCTCTTCGGTGCTTACGCTTGAGATAGCCCCAGTAACTACCTTCTTCTTCTGAACACCGTAACCAATAACAACCAGCTCTTCAAGTTCTGTTGACTGGAAAACTAAGGCTACATTGATAATTGGCTGATTATTAACAGCTATTATGGCTGTTTGATAGCCAACAAATGAAACCTCAAGCGTAGCGTTTGGACTGGAAACTGATAAGAGGTAATGTCCATCCATGTCGGACGATGTTCCATTTACTGTGCCTTGCTCAAGGATGGTTGCTCCAGGAATCGCTACTCCAGTTTCCTTATCGGTAACCGTTCCGGTAACGGTGTGCTTCTGGGCAAAGAGATATCCAGAATACGAGAGAATGATTACTGTTAAATATAGTCTATATAAATTTACTCTCATAATGCCTTAATTGTTAGTTATTTAAAATGCACTATAGTATGTTTCTTCTTTTGGAAGAGCAATTAATAATAATTCAGACAAAGAAAATCTAACTATTTTTCTTGGAACACCCGAATATAATCTACTCTCATTTGCTGAGGGAAAACCGTTGTTGCATCGGGGT
>CAYZSD010000090.1:0-13304 GCA_964481075.1 uncultured Rikenellaceae bacterium
GACTCGACTCAATGCTAATAGTAAGTGGCTGTATTTCATCGGTTTCAATAGAGTGTTGTTTAGTAAGAATGCTCAACGGATCGGTTTCGTGGAACATGGGTTTTGCATAATACTCTGACCACTCGACAGAATTCATCCTGAAGTAGGGTAATGGAAATTCTATCTTTTTATCTCTGATAAAGTGAGTTAGACCGTATCGGGTTGCAATTCCACCAAAAACATCCTCATCGTTAAAATCGTAAACCGATTCAATCGAAAAATTGACGCTACCGATGCTATAAGTTCTGAAATTCCTATTTGCCCCATCGTTCAGAAGAAGTGATAGGGGCATAAAGAACACCGCTTCGCCATTCTGAAGCAAAAAGTCTTTTATGGCAATCTGAATAATCAGAGCCGAAATGTCAATGCGACTGCCACCCAGGAGTAGATTTTGTGCTTTTCCAACCAGATCGTATTGTATGAAGTAACTTTTAATCTGCTCTTTGTATGAATCGGGCAGATCTACAAAGTTCTGCCAAGGGGGATTGCCAAAGATAATGCTGTACTGCTTTCTAGGGAGATTCAGAATATCCTCGTTGGTGAAATTTCCTGACATATCTAGCCCATACTGCTCTTGGAACTTTGAAAGGGCATTGGTGTAATATTTTGTATTTAGCTCGTTACCAAAAAGGTTATTGGTTGGCAGCTCCGAAATCGATTTGCCTTGCTGTATCCCATGCACAATGAGCCCTTCAAGCAGATTCCCCTCACCCATAGTGGGGTCAAAAATGCTAGTGCCATTGAGCCATTTCTTGTAAAGGTCGAACCGTTGGATGGCAAAATCTGCCCAAGTCAGAGGAGTAAAAACATCGCCTATGCAAAGGGAACTGGCAGTTTTTTGTGGGTAATTATTAGTCATTAGTTAATCATGCGAGTTAACGATTGAATTCTTTTAAAATAAAAGATTCCTCACTTCGCTTCGTTCCGTTCGGAATGACAGATGTTTTTATATTCTGAGGGTTGATGGGTGAGCGGCAGCAACGCTGCCGCTCACCCATCAACTTCCTTTTTACCCTCAATAATCAGTGTCATTCCGAACGAAGTGAGGAATCTTAAATTGAAAACCATTTAAGAAGCATATCTTTTGTTAATCCTTTTCAACCGTTTATTTGCATTAATCCTCATTCATTATCTCTTTCAATCAATGAACCCCCAAAGAATGAAACAAAAACAAGATTTAACCTTTAACCTTAAAATAGCTAAAAACAGGATTCACAAACAGCGAAACCAGCATCCCAATGGTTCCTGCACCGGGTGAAGAGAAGTACCAGGGAACTCTTGCTCCAACCTCAACACCCAAACCGAGGAAGTAAAGTACAAGGCATGTTCCAAGACCAAGCAAGGCAGAAGTAATTGCACCGTACTTCGTTACCTTCTTGCTGAATAGCCCCCAAACAAATGGTCCAAGAAAGAATGATCCGATTGCTCCCCATGAAATTCCCAGAATTTCAACAATTACATCGAACTCGACCATAGCAAGTAGCACAGCCAGAAGCACAAATACACCGCTCATAATACGCATAAGAATGGTTAGCGATTTATCGGATGCATTTTTCTTTATGAATCCAGCATAGAAATCCTTAGTGATTGAGGAACTTGAGATAAGCACAAGCGCAGCAAGTGTTGACATTGATGCTGAAAGGATTAGCAGAAGAATGATAACCGATAGCGATGAAGGAATAATACTGGTAAGCAATTCTGGCATAAGTTTATCGAAAACGGGAGTGCCATTGTCGAAAACGGATGGATTTTTATCTGGGGAAAGGAAAATTCTTGTAGTTGAGCCTAAAAAATAGGCCACTCCACCAATAAGTACAGCGAAACCTGTTGAGGCAAACATACCGATACGAACCGACCTTTTATCGCGTATAGCATAGAACTTCTGCACTAGTTGTGGCATGGCAAAAGGAGCAACGCTGGTTAGGAAGACCAGGGAGAAGAGAGGCCAAAATCCTGGAGGGCCAATGGGCATAGCTAGTTTTGGTTGTATAGCTGAAAGCGAATCCATAATGTTTGGAATACCATTTCCTTTGCTAGTAGCAAAGAAGAATAGCATGATGACGCTTAAAGCCATGATCATTCCAAAAATCATGTCGATTAAAGCCATTGATTTATAGCCACCAAGAATGATGTATATGGCAGTAAAAATTCCCATGAATACCAAAGCTTGCCAGTAGTGTATCTGAAAACTAGTCTCAAACAGATACGATAAACCCATAAAAACCGCCGCAGAGTATGGAATCATAAAGATGAAAATGACAAGAACAGCAGCCATTTTGAGGAATGGGCTATTATACCTTTTTTCAAGGAATTCGCTCATGGTGGTTACACCAAACTCCTGCGACATCTGCTTGATTTTCCAACCAAAAAGTGCCCAAACTCCCAGCACACCAAGAAAGGCGTTAAAGAAAGCTATCCATAGGCTCGAAAGACCAAATCCCCACCCAATTTTCCCTGCAAAACCAATAAAAAGAACAGCAGAGAAGTATGCTGTACCATAAGAAAAAGCAGTCATCCAGGGGCCAACATTGCCTCCTCCAAGGAAAAAGTCGTTGAACGATTTTGTTCTTCTAAGTCCATAGATTCCAACAATAATTATCATTATTGCATAAATTGAGACAACGGAAAGTTTTACTAGCATGGCTTTATTGGGTTTATTTGAATTATCTCACTATTTCAAAGGCAAACATACAAAAAGAATTTGGAGAATTTCGTTGAATTTTATTCATTTAATTCGATTGCTAAAACAATAATTAATGACAGAAATCATTCATATTCATTTTCAGATTAATGATTATGAGTGTATTTTTGAAGTTTCTTACATTAATAAAAGCTTATGAATTCAATTGATTGTATCCTGGAAAAACCAGAACTATCAAAGGAGGATATCATTCTATTGCTTCAAACCGATGAGGTTGACAGGAATAAGCTCTATGCTAAGGCTTCAGAGGTTAAGGAAAAGTATGTAGGAAGAAAGGTTTACTTTCGGGGGCTCATTGAAATGTCGAATATTTGTACAAAAAACTGCTTTTACTGTGGAATCCGTTCAGGTAATAGTAATGTAATAAGGTATAACCTTTCCGATGATGAAGTATTAGAGGCTGCGGATTTTGCATGGAAGAACCAGTATGCAAGCATTGCCATTCAAACAGGTGAGGTTGAAAATCATTTTTTTGTTAATCGTGTAACCAATCTTCTGCATAAGATAGGGAACTTAACCAATAATGAGCTTGGAATCACTCTATCAATGGGTGAGCAGACAGAGGAAACCTACAAGACTTGGTACGATGCTGGTGCCGTGCGTTATTTGCTTCGAATAGAGACCTCTAACCAAAACCTTTATAAGAAGTTGCACCCCAACAACAAGGACCACGATTTTGAGACCCGAATCAATTGCCTAAAAAACCTTCGAAAAGTTGGCTATCAGGTTGGTACAGGTGTTATGATTGGCTTACCCTTTCAAACCCTTGAAGATCTTGCCGATGATCTTCTTTGGATGAGGGAAATGGATGTGGATATGGTTGGAATGGGACCATACATCGAGCATGCAGATACCCCTCTGTACAAGTTCAAAGATTTACTAATGCCTTTAGCCGATAGATTCAATCTATCATTGAAGATGATAGCATTGCTACGTATCATCATGAAAGACATAAACATAGCAGCACCCACTGCCCTTCAGGCAATTGATAGCCTCGGAAGGGAGAAAGGAATTAAAGTTGGAGCCAATGTGGTCATGCCAAACATCACCCCAGGAACTTACAGAAACGATTACTTGCTTTATCAAAACAAGCCCTGTGTCGATGATGCTGCCGATGATTGTAAGAAATGCCTCGAGGCTAGAATCCACTTAACCGGTGATGAAATTGGCTACGGTGAACAAGGAAACTCAAAACATTTTATCACCCGATTGAAGAAGTAGAGAATTAATTCAGCTTCGCTTGAAGTATTTTATTTTTTTAAGAAAAAACAGAATGATTTAAATTTTTTATAGATATTTGTTGTAAGATATTATAATAGGACTATGACATGGAGATAAAGGGGACAGCCGTTAAAACAACACCTGACTTTGTGAAGGATAGGTATTCGTCGAAATACCTTGAGTGGCTGCAAACCATGCCACAGTCGTCAAAACTAATCTTCGAACAACCCATCTATGCTACTAGCTGGTACAACCTAATCGATTCGGTAATTATTCCCACTCAAAAAGTCGGAGATCTTTTCTATGATGGTAATCATACCGATGCTGCTCTCGACTTGGGACGATATAGTGCTGACGTTGCTTTGAAAGGAATTTACAAGATTTTTGTAAGGGTAAGTAGCCCTCATTTTGTACTTAGTAGAGCATCCAGTATATTCTCCGCTTACTATAAACCTTCTGATATTAAGGTGATTGAGAGTAAGGACAAGCGTTGTGTGATAGAACTCAAGCAATTTGCTGTCAATGAGAAACTTATTATGCACAGAATAGCTGGATGGATTGAAAAAACCCTAGAAATAACTCTCAAGGCGGCCCTTCGGGTTGACGTTCAGAATGAGGTCAATAATAACATGCTTGTTACAAGGATTACAGCCGAATGGGATTAAATCCCAATTTAAACTCATTAACATACAATTTGACCCGATGAATTAGCAGCTCGTCGGGTTTTATTTTTTTTATGCTTTATGCAACCTCATTTTTGCAAAGGTTAAGCAATTAAAGTAAACTGCTTGGCAATACTGGTAAAGTCAAAAAGTGAAATAACCGTAACCTTTGCAAGAAAAAAATATGAGAACATTAACTTTCGTCTGCTTTATTCAACTTTGGGTAATTGTACTAAATGCACAAACTACTGTTTTCGGAACTGTTTCCGATTCCAATGGCGAACCTCTGGTTGGTGCAAATGTTTTTGTGAAAGGCACTTACGATGGGACATCTGCCAATGAAACCGGAGCATATAAGTTCTCTACGAGTTCCTCAGGTATTCAGGTAATAGTGGCTACTTTTATTGGTTACAAACCTCAGGAGAAAGAAGTTATTCTAGATGGTAGTAATATAGAGGTAATCTTTAAGCTAAAGGATGGTTCAACACAGATTAGTGGTGTAGTAATAACTGCTGGAACATACGAAACTTCCGACCGTAGCCGAAGCGTTACCTTACAACCCCTCGATATTGTTACAACTCCAAGTGCTGCTGGTGATATTTATGGTGCGTTAACAACCTTGCCGGGAACGGCAAATGTGGGCGAGGATGGTCGTCTGTTTGTACGTGGTGGCGATGGGTACGAGACAAAAACCTTTATCGATGGGTTACTGTCGAAGAAGCCATACGGTTCAAACGTTCCCGACCTTCCTTCAAGAGGTCGATTCTCGCCATTTCTCTTTAGCGGAACAACCTTTAGCACAGGAGGATACTCGGCTGAATATGGTCAGGCATTATCATCTGCTCTGATTCTTACAACCAATTCCTTTCCTCAGCAAACCCAAACCGAATTATCTATCATGAGCGTTGGGGGAGGGGTTACCCAAACTTTCAAAGGCGAAAACTCAGCCTACTCAATTGCCTTGGAGTATATGAATCTTCAACCCTACTACCAACTTATACCAGGTAAGTTTACAATGAACAAGTACCCCGAATCGGTTGGAGCTACGCTGGTTACCCGCCATCGAATAGCCAAAAGCGGTGTGCTAAAGGTTTTTAGTACATATTCCGATTCTCGGTTTGGCCTTCGTTATCCCAACTTAAACCAATTTGGAGCAATGTCGAATATAAGTATTGCCAATCAAAATAGTTACTCAAACATATCATTTAGCGACAATCTGGGAAGTTGGATATTTAAAAGTGGGGTTGCATTCACTTATGATAATAACAACCTCGACCTTGAAACGTTCCAAGTTGATGAGCAGAACCAAAACCTTCAGGCAAAAATAGCATTGAAAAGAAGTATTGGCAGTAAGATTTCGATTCTTATAGGTGCAGAGGAAACTTTCAACAAGTTCAATCAAGATTACGTTGAGCTAAACTCGCTATTCAGTCACAACAGCCAACTCAACGACCTTGGATCTGCACTTTTTGTTGAAACAGAGTTGAAGCCACTCGAACGTTTTGCCCTTCGTGTGGGTGTAAGGGGTGAACATAGTTCGCTGCTAAACGACCAAAACCTTGCTGCGCGCTTTTCAGCAGCATACCTGATATCCAGCACATCCCAGGTATCCTTTGCCTACGGCAATTTTTACCAAACGCCTGAAGAGCAACTTCTTCGATTTACAAATATGCTCACCTTTGAGCAGGCTGACCATTATATATTTAACTATCAATGGGAAAAGAATAATAGAATCCTTCGAGTTGAGGGTTACTTGAAGGACTATAAAAATCTTGTAACCTACGATGGTAATCAGTTCTGGAACAGCAACCTGTACTCAAATTCGGGTTTGGGGTACTCGCGAGGAATAGATCTTTTCTACCGGGATAGAAAAACTTTTAAGATGTTAGAGTACTGGATTTCATACTCATACGTTGATTCGAAGCGTAAGTATCGCGATTTTCCCGAAATGGTTACACCACACTTTGCCCCTGAGCACACAGCCAGCGTTGTAGCAAAGCAATGGGTTCAGAGCATAACCACTCAATTTGGCCTATCGGCTACCTTTGCCAGCGGACGACCATACAACAACCCTAACAGCAACAAATTCATGGATGGACGGACATCGTTTTACAATGATGTTAGTATAAACTGTAGCCACCTCCGAACCATTCTCAGTAAGCCATCCATCATTTACCTTTCGGTAAATAACCTTTTGGGTCGCGACAACGTTTTTGGCTACCGTTACTACAACCAACCCAATGCCAATGGGATATACGAAGCCCTACCCATTAAATCGGAAGCTAAGAGATTCTACTTTGTGGGGGTGTTTATTACAATATAGAACGCGAAAAACACAGATTAAGCGGATACCCACTGATTTTCTTTAAATAATTATCTGCGTAAATCTGCTAAATCCGTGTCATCAGCGTTCCAATCAACTCAATCAACTCAAACAACCAAAACAATGAAAAAACTAATCATCACTGCAATCATCCTAACAATTGTGGGAGTTGCAAAAGCAGAAATGCCAAACTTTGAAAGAGCTATTAGTGAAACGCTCGTAATGCTCGATAGTGCAAAAATACCTGCCGACATGCAGAATGTTATTGGACGGTTCGAGCGAATCTCGTTGGCCGAGGGCCAAAAGTGGCAGGCTCATTACTACCTTGCCTATGCCAGAATTAATTACAGCTTTTGGGAGAAGGATGGCGATAGGAAGGATGCCATACTCGACGAGGCTCAAAAGAGCATTGATAAGGCGCTTGAGCTGAAAGGCGACAAATCGGAACTTTTCACTTTGCAGGCATTTTTATACCAAGGACGAATGCAAGTGAGCTCCATGCGAGGCATGACCTATTCTGGAAAGGTTACAGAAATATTGGAGAAAGCTATTTTGGAGAACCCCGAAAATCCTCGTGCATACTTCCTTTTGGGGCAGAATATTTACTACACCCCATCAATGTTTGGAGGAGGGAGCAAGAATGCGCTTCCCAAATTCCAAAAGGCTCAAGAACTTTTTGCCCAGAAGAATGGGGGGAATGGCATTGAACCCAAATGGGGTGAGAAGAGTAATTTGAGAATGATAGACAATTGTAAATCAGAAAAAAAATAGTTTTTCCTACAGCAAAAACTTCACTACATTTGAGTAGAAATTAACTCTATTCTTTGTTGGTATTTTTTATCATAATCTTTATGAGAGAAAGAAATATTGGTCGAAATTTTGGAATGTTTATTGCCGTTCAGCTCCGTGATATCATTATCACCCTATTTTTTAGTAGTTTTATTACCTTCTTTTTTGCTGGTAGATACCTATTTACCAATTTTGAAACTACTTACAAGAATATTCTGTTTGGTTTTTTTATCGCCTATTCTCTTTGGAAAGGAAACCAACTAATCGGTTGGATTAGTGATAAATTATTTCCATGGGAAGAAAAGCCAAAACACGCCCTTATCGTTAGTCTTTCTTCTTCAATTATTTATACTCTCATTATAATTGTCTTGGTTCACATTGTGTATTATCGACTTGTTTTCAATATCGATATTTCTGAAAATATCAATCGTTGGATAACGCAAATTGTAATAACTTTTCTTATTTCTTTACTCATTACAGTGATTTACTACCTTCTATACTTCTTTAAATGGTGGCGGTTATCAGTGGTAAATGAGGAAAAGCTCAAGCAGGAAGCCGTTCAACTCCGCTACGATGCGCTGAAAAGTCAGGTGAATCCCCATTTCCTGTTCAACAGCTTTAGCGTGTTAAGTTCGCTTGTTGATACCGATACCGCCAAGGCAAAAGATTTTATCCAGCAGTTCTCCAATATCTATAGGTATGTTCTTGAGCAGAGGGAACAAGAGGTGGTTTCATTGGAAGATGAGCTGAACTTCATCAAATCATACATAAACCTTCATCAAATCCGACATGGAAATAATCTAAATGTTAGTGTTGAGATTGCAGACAATTCAGGTTACATAATACCGCTATCAATACAAATTCTTCTTGAGAACTGCTTTAAGCACAACATCATTTCTGAAGAAATGCCCTTAAATGTAAAGGTTTGGAGAGAAGGAGATTATATTACTGTGCAGAACAACCTCCAGAAGCGAAAAACCATTCACGATTCGGGAGGAATTGGGCTGGAGACCATCTTCAAACGCTATGAATTCCTTTCGGAAAAAACCATTCAGATAGAAAATGATGATGTGCATTTCTTAGTCAGGGTACCCATTATTAAACTATCTAGGTAACGAGAGTTCGATAAATGATTACAAAGATTTTTCATAAGATATTCACCCTGCCTGAAAGGCACAGGTATGCAGTCGATATGCGGTTCTTTCATGTGTATTCTCACGATAATAGGCGCATCGCGCTGGCACAAAAAAACTTTTGTGTCGACAAATATTTTAAAATCAAACTATTATGAAGACGAAAAGATTTAACGTAGTATTCCTACTAATTTTGTTTTTATTTGTTGCTTGCGAAACGCCAGCCCAGCTACGTCACACCTGCTCAACGTTTCAGCTCGCCTCGGGCGATACGATTGTTGTTGGCCACAACCTCGATGACTACTTTACAGCTCCAGGGATGGTTCTGGTTAATCCCAGAGGAATTGATAAGGAAAGCCTCGCATGGAGGGATTTTCGAAAGGGAAAGAAAAAAGATGTTCCCCGCCTGAAATGGACATCGAAGTATGGTTCTATAACCTACAGCATCTTTGGCCGCGATCTGATCGATGGAGGAATGAACGAGGCTGGGCTGTATATCGGAGAGATGACGCTATTTGAAACGAAGTATCCTACAGATGATTCCAAACCAACCTTTTACCATAACCTGTTTATGCAGTACATTCTCGACAACTTCTCGTCAGTCGATGAGGCGCTGGAAACATTTAGTTCGGTTAACATCGATGGGCACAGCCTTTGGCACTTCTTCATCGCCCATAAGGATGGGAATACGGCAATTGTTGAGTTCCTGAAGGATGGGATGAAAATTTACAGGGGTAACGATATGCCCCATAAAATCCTATGCAACACCACATACCAGAGCGACTTGGATTCGCTGGCACTTTATACCGGTTTTGGTGGCGAAAGGTCTATTGATATTTCTGATAAGGAGAAAACAAAGCGATCGGTTAGGGCATCCGAAATGCTGAAACGTTTCTCCGAAAAACAGCACAAACCCATAATTGATTACAGCTTCGAAATGCTATCTTCCCTCGATCTTGGGAACAATCAATGGCAAATTGTTTGCGATTTGAGTAATCTCAGAGTTTACTTCCGGACTGTGTTAAATAGCAAAATAAAGTTCGTCCATTTGACCGATTTCGACTTTTCGTCGAATTCTCCAAAATTCGTCGACATTCATATTGATGAAGCAGGCGGTGTTTATTCATTTTTTAAGCCTTTGTCAAATAGAACCAACAAAAAATACGTAAGAAAAACCTGGTGGGCCATCGACATGGGATTCTTTGGTAATATATTTGTTAAACCCTTTGCTGTGTGGATGCTAGGTGGAAGAATGAGCGGATATACAAGCAAGTTTTACAGTAAACGTTAATCGGCTAATTAGTAATTATTCTTAAAACCAATCAACAAAAGAATTACCGCCTTAGTAGTAATAATATATGCTATTCTCATTTTTTTAAGAATCATTGTGTATAAAAGATATTATTATACTGTCATAGCGGTAAATTGCTCAATTATTTTTAAAAACATTTTGCAAAATGGAATAAAAAGATTTATTTTTACCGCTATATCAGTAAAATCAATATGAATTATATGCAAAATATTGGTGAAATTATAAAATATCATAGGAAAAAAGCTCGATTAAGCCAAAAATCATTGGCTGATATAGCTGGTGTGGGAAAAACTGTAGTTTTTGATATTGAAAAGGGGAAAGAAACTGTCCAGTTAAAATCAATTTTATATGTGTTGAAAGCGTTGAATATTAGTATATCGCTGAACAGCCCATTAATGGATAAATATTGCAAAGAACATGAGAGCGGCTAAAGTTTACATACACAGCAAGTTGGCAGGGTATTTAACCGAGATTGAAAAGAATAAGAAGTATAAGTTCTCCTATGATGAAAGCTATATGGGTGAGCCAATTTCGTTAACCATGCCAGTTAAGCAAAAGGAATTCACTTTTAACTCCTTTCCGCCATTCTTTGATGGTCTTTTACATGAAGGAATTCAACTCGATGGTTTATTGAAATTCAACAAAATAGATAAGGATGATTATTTCAGCCAATTAATTGCAACAGGAGCCGATTTGGTGGGCGCTGTAAGCGTGGAGGGAATATCATGAACAAATGCCCAATTACATACGAAAGCTGCGAAGGCAAATACTCACTGAGCGGATTAAAAATACTTTCTCGCAACCTCAAAGGATTGAATGATATTGAGTATTCAGCCGAAGAGCAAAGGCACGAAGCCGCTAAACGGGCCACAAAAATGTCAATACAAGGCGTTCAACCTAAGCTGAGCGCAATTCTAAATGTTCGGCTCTCTAAGTTCGAAATTGTTGATATTAATGGTAAGTATATCATCAAACCACAGCACTACATTTATCCGCAATTGCCCGAAAATGAGGATTTAACCATGAAAATGGCTTCAAAATGTGGAATTGAAACGCCGGGACATGGTATGGTTTACTCAAAGGATAGGACGTTATCGTATTTTATTAAAAGGTATCACTACTGTCCGACTAAGTAATTTTTATGATGATAATCATGTAATAGATTTAGCTTCGCTGCATCTTCGAGGTCTCGCTTCGCTCGAAATGACAGGCTGTTACGTTGTGAGTAGTGAGGGGGTGATGGCGGCTTCGCCGCCATCACCCCCTCACCAACCTTGATTTCCTGAAAGTCTTGTCATTTCGAGCGAAGCGAGAAATCTGTATTAATTAGTCGGTCAGTAGTGAAAAGGTATGATAGAGTTGGCAGGAATAAAAAATTGCATGTTGAAGACTTTGCACAATTAGCTGGGGAGAAAAGAGAAACAAAGTATAGTTATGCAGTAGAAAAACTAATTAAACTAATTGAAACGTACTGTACTTTCGCGCAAGTAGAAAAAATTAAGTTCTTTAAGCGGTTTATATTCAATTATTTAACAGGCAACGAGGACATGCATCTAAAGAATTATTCAATTATTTCTCGCGATGATAAGATTGAATTGCGTCCTGCCTATGATTTTTTGAATACGAGCATAGTTTTAGGAAAAAATGCCGAAGAATCTGCTTTAAGCATAAAGGGGAAGAAGAAAAACCTGACAAAAAATACTCTTTTCGAATACTTGGGAATGGAAAGATTAAATCTTAACGAAACGGTGATTAACAAAACACATCAAGAGCTGCAAGGTGCAGTTCCATTTTGGTTTGAGTTAATTAATGATTCATTCATGCGAAAAGACCTAAAAGATGATTACAAAGAGTTGCTAAATAAAAGATTAAAGAAATTGGAATTATTATGAACTACATCATTGCCGAAGACGAAAAACCCACAGCCGATAGGCTGAAGAAGATGATTTCGGATATTTCTCCCGAACTTTGCCACATTGCAACATTCGACTCGGTATCAACAGCAGTAAGATGGCTAAAAGCCAATCCCCACCCCCACCTCGCCTTTATCGATATCCAACTGGCCGATGGTATTAGCTTCGAGATTTTTGAGCAGGTCGATATTCAGTTCCCGGTTATCTTTACTACCGCCTTCAACGAGTACGCCATTAAGGCGTTTAAGGTGAACAGCATCGACTACCTGCTCAAGCCCATTGACGAAAACGAACTGGCAGCAGCTATCGACAAGTTCAAAAAGGGTTACACCCAAAAGCCGCAGGCTTTTAGCCACGATGCCATTTCAAAAGCCCTTTCGATGCTTACGAATACCTATAAAACCCGCTTTGTGGTTAAGGTTGGTGAGCATATCCGCATGATTCCCGTTGAAGAGATTGCCCTTTTCTTCATCAGCGAGAAGAGCACATTCATAAGAACCAGTGGTGGCCGCGATTATGGTATCGACCAGTCGCTCGACCAGCTATCAAGCCTGCTCAACCCAAACGATTTCTTCAGGGTAAGCCGCAAGCATATCGTAGCGCTTTCTGCTATCAAGGATATCATTGCATACTCTGGTAGCCGATTGAAGCTAAAGCTATCGGTGCAAACCGATGAGGATATTATCGTTAGCCGCGAAAAAGTAACTGAATTTAAGGAGTGGTTGGATAGGTGAAAGATTCGTATTTATTATTAATAACTTTGAATCATAAATTAAAAAGTGGAGTGCTGAAAAATATTAAAATAAGGGAATTATGTGGTTTATTTACGTTTTAATTTTTTCTTTAATAATTGTAATTTCATTTATTGTGCTTGTATTATTTAAAAATTATATAACCCAAAAACATTACAAGATAATTAAGATTAAGGATAAAGAAATTCAGTCACTTCAAGACAAAATCAACACCCTTAGCGAAGCCTTAGAGCATAAAAAAGAGCAGTTTAGCAAGTTGGATGAGTTAAAGGGTAGGTTTTTTTCAAGCCTATCTCATGAACTTCTTACCCCATTAACTCTTATTAAAACCCCATTACAACAGCTTCTTACTAATCCATATTTTTCTGATGAAAATGAAACATTGGAACTTATGCTCCGAAACGCCGAGAAGTTAGAAGCCTTGATTATTGAACTTAGAAGAGTGGCTCATATGGTAAA
>CAYZSD010000091.1:0-13302 GCA_964481075.1 uncultured Rikenellaceae bacterium
ACGCCGATGAAGAAGGCCGTCCCCAAGAATGGCTTAACCTTGCACCAAGATAGTAGTTCATGGAAAAGGTTTTTGAGTAACTCTTTGTTGAAAGACTCTTTTCTGCTGAAAAGGATAAAAGCCTCCGCTGCTCTTTGAACTGGTACGAAATGTCCTTTGTTTCAACTAGTACGGCTTTTGCTGATGGTCTTGACGAATAGTCAATAGATAGCGTTATACCATGTGTCGAAAAGTTAAGCGAAGTTACGATACTATTATACAAATCATTACCATTTGAGAGTAAGCCACCAGAAACCGAAAATGATCCTACTCGAGGTTTATTGCAAAAGTATTTATTCTTATGCAATATCTTTTTGTAAACATTTGGCATTCCATATATTAGGGCAAGGTCGGCGTAGTAAACTTTTGATTCATGCTCAAAAATATCAGCATATTTTTCAAGAAGATAGTCTATTGCTTCTTCGGCTTTGCTTGCAATGGCAATAGCAAGTGCTGACAATCCTTTCTTGTTTTTAAGGTTAACTTTTGCCCCATAGTCGGTAAGTAGGCCAAGCATAAGGGTGTCGTTGAATTGGGCTGCCACCATTAGTGGGGTAAAACCCAGGTTATCGGTTTTATCAACATCAGCCCATTGTTCAAGAAGAACTTCAGCGCATATCAAACTCCCCGAGTAAACTGCAAGCATTAGCGGTGTATTACCATACCCATCGGTAATGTTTATTGTAGCATCATACTGTGTTAGCATAAACGTTAGAAATGGGCCACCGTAGGCAGCTGCAAGATGCAGGGCGCTAACACCTTTCGAGTCCTGAGCGTTTATATCTGCTCCATTTAGGATTAGAAGCTCAGCAATACTGTCGTTATTTGCCCTTGCAGCTACATGAAGGGCTGTAGTACCATTTTTTGATCTGGCATTTATGCCCGCTCTACGGGCAATTAACTCCCTTACAAGTAGGTAGTTGCCACTTTGGCAGGCATACATCAGGGCTGTAATACCATCGAACGAGGTGGTATTGGGGTCAATTCCAGAATCTAGCAAAATCTGAACCTCATAGAGATTTCCAGAATCGGCGTGAACAAGCAGCAGATAGTTAAGCTCTTCCAAAAACTGTGGGGTACTGCTTTCCTTATCCTGACCCGAAAGGGTTGTGGTATTGCCACAAAAAGCAACGAAAAGGATTATTTTACAAAACAAATTCCAATTCTTCAGAATAGAAGAAAACATACATCGTTAAATGATTAGTTAAGGGGTTGAAATAGAAATGGGTAATACCTTCCCATTGAAGAATTGATTTCCAGTCAAGGCAAAATCAGCAATAAATTTAGCCATTTCAGCCGCTGAGAGGGGGGCTTTGTAGTCTGGGAATGCTTGCTTCAGCATCTCTGTTTCCACTGCACCTAGCGCCAAACAATTGAATGATATCCCTGTATCCTTCATTTCAAGGGCTAAGCACTCTGTTAAGCAGGCAAGGGCTGATTTAGTGGCAGAATAAACAGACAGCTCAGGAAATTTAACGCTTCCCTGAAACCCACCCATACTGCTAATGTTAACTACATGACTTCCCTGTCCCATCAATGGCAAAAGAAGTCTAATTAACCTCAAGGGAGAAAGGACGTTAACGTTCATCATTTCAGAAACATCCTCATCAGTAATCTGGATGAAAGGCTTTTTTATCAGACAACCAGCATTATTAATTAGGATATCAATCTTTGAAAAGTTGGCTTTGATTGATTTCAGTAGTGTGTCGTTATAGTTTTCAAATCTATTTAGGTCGAAGGGTAGTGGATGCAGATGTGCTTCAATGTTTTCTCTAATACACGCACTTTTAAGCTCCCTGAGCTTTTCGGCATCCCGAGCAATGGCCAGAATACTATGATTTGAAAGGGAAGCAAAACGCTTTGCTAGTTCGAAGCCAATTCCCCTTGATGCACCCGTTATTACTATGTTCATTATTTTGGTTTGTTGGATTTAGTAAATTTTTAGTAGTAAAATAAAACAAAAATAGAACAAAAAACGTTCCACCGTAAGATTTATTGAGCGATTATATATCTTTATGGCAAGGTTACATGCAATAGGTTAGTATATGGAGAAAAAAAAAGTTTCATTCAAAAACTACTCTTTCCAAAAAGTTTTTCTTTTTCTAATAATTCTCTTTTTAGGAATAAAAACTTCTAATGCTCAGTCTAGCAGGCTGAAAGACAAATTTTTCTTTGGTGGAGCCCTTGGTTTAACAGTTGGGACAATAACCCAGTTCGATTTTGTCCCAGTTGCAGGCATGTGGGTGATACCCCAATGGGCTTTGGGTGTTGGGGGTAGGTATAGCTACTACAGCCAAAGGGGTGGTTCACTGATAAGTGGAAGCCAGTCGTATAAAGCCCATATTTGGGGAGCATCTGGATTTACACAAATACTGCCAATACCCGATTTAAGCGAAAAAACGCCTATTCCTATTCGAGGTGGAATTTTTTTTCACGCTGAATATGAGGGGCTATACCTTGATAGGAGAATGGCTAACCCACTGGATGTGAATCAACAGGGCAAGGTTTGGGCAGAACTTTACCTTCTCGGAGTTGGCTATCGGCAACGCTTAGGTGAAAAGGCAGCGTTGAATGTGATGTTACTTTGGGAGATCTACGAGAACGTTTACTCGCCTTATCCCCAAAATCCAATGCTCAGAGTTTACTTCACACTTTAGTATTAAATGAAAAAAGGCTTCGAAAATCTCGAAGCCTTTTTTTATACTTTTATATAGAATAATACACTTTTATTCTATAACATTAACGTTAGTGGCCTGTGGACCACGTTTGCCTTGAGTAATCTCAAATTCTACTTCTTGACCTTCGTCGAGACGTTTGAAACCGTCCTTTGCAATTCCTGTGTAATGTACAAAAACATCATTGCCTTCTTCAGTTTGAATGAAGCCAAAACCTTTTGCTGCATCAAACCACTTAACTTTTCCTTTCATGGTAAATAGGTGAAAATTGATGAATAAATTAAATAACTAATACACAACAAAGATGAGGATTTGATTTGATATTTCAACTATTTTTAAGAATAATTTTTGAAATATTGTTTGAAATAACCTAATGATGTAATTTAAACAACAGAATGTTAGTTGTTTACGTGATTATAAGTGAGATTATTTTGGATTATTAAAAATATTCCACTTTCTTTGGCAACGTAAATTAAAACAACAAAATAGAAAAATAAAAACAATGAAGGTTTCGAAAGACAAAGTGGTATCGGTTAGCTATGAGCTAAAGGTACAGGACGAGGTTGTTGATACAGCAGAGGCTACCAACCCTATGGATTTTATTTTCGGGAGGGGCATGTTAATTCAATCATTTGAAGATAACATCAATGACATGGTGATTGGCGACACGTTCGACTTTACCATTCCCGCCGAAAAAGCTTACGGGCAGGTGAATAGTGAGTACATTTTCAAGTTACCAAAAAATATCTTTGAGGTCGATGGCAATGTTGATGACGAGATGCTTCAGGTAGGAAAGAGGCTTCCTATGGTTGATCAGGAAGGAAATCACATGAATGGCCTGGTATTAGAAGTTCAAGATGAGTACGTAGTGATGGACTTCAACCATCCTTTGGCTGGCGATGATTTGCATTTTACAGGAAAGGTTGAGGGAATTCGTGAAGCAACTGGTGCAGAACTAGAACATGGTCATGTTCATAAAGCTCATAATCATAACCACGATGGTGGTTGTAGCTGCGGTCACTAATTGTATTTGTTCAACCATTTAAGCCGGCTTGTCCGGCTTTTTCTTTTTTTTCAATTCAGATAAAATTTGATTGAAATAAATACCTTTGAAAATCCAAATTGAAATCTTATGCGGAAGAAAATACCTTTGTACATGAAAATCCTTGTCGGAATGCTTATAGGCATTTTTGTGGGGATTATTGCTGTAGCTACAGGGTTAGGATGGTTAGTTGGCGATTACGTTAAACCCTTCGGGGTCATCTTCCTTAACCTTCTCAAGCTAGTGGCTATGCCACTAATTTTTGCATCGTTGGTAACAGGTGTCTCGGGACTTTCTGATATCACAAAACTCTCGAGAATTGGTGCGAAGACAATATCATACTACCTGATTACTACAGTTTTGGCAATATCAATAGGACTGTTGTTGGTTAACATGATTAAGCCTGGAAGGTCATTCCCGGCAGAGAAGAGAGTGGAGCTACTCACAAAGTATGCTCAGGATGTTGAAGGGCGCAAACTTGCTGTTGAAAGGTTAAAATCCGATAGTCCTCTGCAATTCTTAGTGGATATTGTACCTGAGAACATCGTTGGTTCCGCTTCAAATAATACCAATATGCTACAGGTTATATTCTTTGCTATCCTCTTTGGGTTAGCTATTGTTGTGGTCAAGCATCCAAAGGTTGTTATTGTGAAAGACTTTATTACAGGTCTTAACGAGATAGTCCTTAAAATCATCGATTTTGTTATGCTATTCGCCCCTATTGGTGTAATGGCATTGCTAGCAGGACTGATTGTTGATTTTTCTGGCGAGAATGTTGCCGATTCGCTTCACCTTTTTGCTACCCTTGGGCTTTACGCTCTGGTAGTGATAGGAGGATTACTTTTTGTTGCTTTAGCTATATATCCCACATTTCTTCGCCTTTTTGCAGGTATAAGGTTCACCGATTTTTATAAAACAATGTTCCCGGTTCAACTTGTTGCCTTTTCAACCAGTTCTAGCGCAGCAACACTTCCTGTTAATATGGAACAAGTTGAAAAGGGGTTAGGCGTAAGCAACGAGATTACGAGTTTTGTCCTCCCTGTTGGGGTTACCATTAACATGGATGGAACTAGCCTTTACCAGGCTGTAGCTGCTGTTTTCATTGCCCAAGTATTCGGAATTGATTTAACTATTGGGCAACAGCTAACCATTATACTTACAGCAACCCTTGCCTCCATAGGCTCAGCCGGTGTGCCAGGTGCAGGTATTGTCATGCTTATTATTGTGCTTAATTCTGTTGGGTTGCCCGTTGAGGGGTTAGCCCTAATACTGGCTATCGATCGCCCCCTTGATATGCTACGAACTGTTCTCAACGTTACAGGCGACGCCATGATTGCAACCATTGTTGCTAAAACCGAACGTGAAATTGAGTATGAGCCAGGAATGATCAAAGAAACAAAGTAGTAATCCTCATTCTACATCCCTACTACCCTAATCTCAGTCCTTCGGTTCGAGGCTTTTCCTTCGTCTGTAGAATTGTCGCCAATGGGTTTGCTCATACCGTAACCCTTCCAGGATATTCTCGATGGGGAAATATCATTTTCTATAAGGAATTGGGCTACCGATTTTGCTCTGTTGTCGGAAAGGGTTAGATTGTAGTCATCGGTTCCTACGTTATCGGTATGCCCTCCAACCTCAATGATCATGGTTGAGTTTAGTTTCAACAATTCTAATAGCTTCGATAGTTCAACTACCGACTCGGGTTTAAGATCAAACTTAGCGGTTTCGAAGAAAATGTTTCGCATAACAAGGGTTTCTCCTACTTTTATAGGGCGAAGCTTGATGTTTTTCTTATATGGCTCATTGGCAGTATAAATGCCAACAAGGTTGAAGTGTTCTGAGTGGAATAGGAAACCGGGAGCTGACGCAAAGAAAGCATAATTTCGGTTTGTTGGTATGCATAGGAAGAAGGCTCCGTTTTCGAGCGATGTAGAATTCATAATCTCTTCCTTGGAGTCTAGATCAACTAGTGAACAGCTGGCTTTTACAGGCCAGCCTGTATAGAGGTTAGTAATGGTCCCTTCGATGTAGGAAGATGGGTTGGGTCGAACTGCTTCGGGAATTTCAAACATGAAAATATCTCGACCAGAGTTAGGATTGATATCTGATGAGAAGTAGGCAAGTGTTCCTCTTGCATTTACTATCAACCCATCCTCATCGTGATGTGTGTTTATTGGAAACCCTAGATTTATGGGATGAGACCAATCAGTATCGTTAAGTTTCCTTGAAACATAGATATCCAGTCCTCCCATTCCAACTCTACCTTCCGAAGAGAAGTATAGGGTTTGATTGTCGAAGTGGATAAATGGAGACTGCTCGTTGAGTCGGGTATTGATGCTGTCGCCAAGGTTTTCAGGTGTACTCCAGTTGTACCCATCGATACGGTTAGAGCGCCAAACATCGTAACCACCAAGGCCTCCCTTCCTATTGCTTACAAAGTACAATGTTTGTCCATCGGGAGAAATGGAGGGTTGTTTCTCGCTTGAGTATTGCAGATTTAAGGGTTCTGGTAGTTTCTGTGGCTGATTCCAGGAGCCGTTTGCATTCCTGTCGCTCACATAAATATTGCAATTACCACGGCATACCGTATAGTACATTCTTTTCCCATCGGCGGTAATTGTTTGCGCTCCCTCATTGAAGTGTGGGGTATTTATTGGCGGTCCAATATTTCGAACAGGAAGCCAGTTCCCCTCAGAATCCCTTGTTGATATATAGAAGTCTTCTTGGCGATTGTAGATAATTTCGGGGGAAGTAGTATCCTTAGGCATATTGACAGTAATCACAAGGGTATTCTCGTCAGCCGAGAGGCTTGGCCAGTATTCATCCATGTTGCTATTGATGTTCGAACCGAGATTGATGGGCTTAAAAGGAACAGGGTTCTCTTGCGCATGTAGCGCAAAGTGGCAACTTTTTCTTCGAAGAAGGGCAAGTTCTCTCGTTTCGTTCCTAATATTCCGGTACTTCATAAAGGTCTCATAGTACCCAAGTGCACGCTCGTATTCACCCCTACCGAAGAGCATATTTCCAAGGTTGAAGTAAATATTTGGGAAAAAATCGGGGTTTATTAGAATGGCTTTTTCTGCTGCAACAATTGCCTCCTCGGGTCGATTGGTTTCTTGATAAATCTGTGACATAACTAGGTGTGCCTCAATGAATCTGTCATCCTGTTTCAAGGCATCAGCTAGGTTTGTCAAAGCAAGTTCGTAGTTGTAGCTCTCGTATGCTTGTAATGCTGCTTTGTAGCTTCCCTGTGCCCTTCGATTGGTTGATGTTAGCTCCCTTGGCTGTGAGAAGGCTAGGCTAAATGTTGCTAGTAAGACGAATGCTGTAACAACTTTTTTCATATCTTCCAAAGGATTGCAATAGAATAGGAAATAATTGAAAGTGTAACTTACGGTATTCTCATGAACTTGTGGGCCTGCAATGAGATCATCCATTTAGGGTTACTCATTACATATTCCACCAACCAGCCAATAACCTCATTATAAACGCTCCATTCGGGCTGTAGGTATAAGCGACAATTGGATTTTACCAATGAGGCATTCTTTTCTGCCCAATCAATATCATCCTTTTGAGATACAATAACCTTAAGCTCATCGGCTTTCATGTGAACACCGTTCACTGGGGGTTGCTGTTGCTTTGGCGATAAACATATCCAATCCCATTGCCCTGTGAGCGGATAAGCTCCAGAGGTTTCAACATAGGTTTCAACACCCAGCATTTTCAGCCTTGAGCAAAGGTAGTCTAATGGGTAAAGGCTTGGTTCCCCGCCTGTTACAACAACAGCACGAGCAGGGAAAGAGGCTGCTCTAACAACAATCTCATCAACATCGATTGGTGGGAAAAGCTTCGGATTCCAAGTAAATTTTGCATCGCACCAATGACATCCCACATCGCAACCTCCGATACGAATGAAGTATGCTGCTTTTCCTGTATGGTAACCCTCGCCTTGTAAGGTGTAAAACTCCTCAACTAATGGTAAGTATTTTCCGTTTTCTTGTTGGCTGCTATCAATTATCATCAGCTAGAGTTCTTGGTGTTTTATCAAGGTTCAATTATTCTTTTCCAAACAGGAGTAAACGGTCTCTTGGCTCAGCTTGTTTTGCCCACTCGGATGGGACAATTTCCCAATTGTTACTGTTTACAGGCTGAAGTTTTCCTGACTTCTCAATCCATTTCAGCAGGTAGTAACGGATGTCATGGGGAGAAGTATCAATAATTCGGTTTCGAATTTCTTGATCGCTTAAACCAACCCCAACGGTTAAGTGACCACCACCACCCATGCCCCGGTATGAGTTTAGAGAAACCTGATAGGTTTTATTAATATCAAATGTAGTACCATCTTCCATCGATACGATGGTAACTCTTTGGCCAGCAGGTTTGCTTACATCAACAAAGTACTTTATGCCAGCAGCACTATCGAAGTTATAGTAGCTCGACTCTAAGTAGGCTCGCCCTCTGTTGTTTATGAAAACGTTGTTCTTTTCGTCCCTTCGAAGGAGAATCAGGTTATCGTTCTCAGATGTCATGGTGTTATACCAAAGAGAATAGGAGAACTCGAGGTAATCCTTAATCTCTTGACCAGTTAAACTGATGATATACAATAGATTTTCGTAAATGTACAGTTTGAACAAATCTCGAACATAAATGGGCCCCTGTTCAATTGAAACATCGAAAGAAAGGGGTGCTGCGAATGATACTGATGAGCTTGTGATTGAAAGTTGAAGAGAATGAATAAGATTCAAAAAAGTTGAAGGACCAAAGTAAGCATCCCGAGTTGAAACAGTTGTGCTTATTGAGCCAATCCGTCGGTCAACAAATTCCTCCACCTGGCTTGAAATGTCTGAGAAAGTGCTAACATAATGAGGATCTGGAACCAGACCTTGTGTTTCAGAAAGTTTTCCAGATATCCTTTTCTTAACGGTTTCATTCTTAGCATTTAGTGAAATGCTTATGTTAGCCTCAGAAACCTGCATTGCCCTGCTTCCTGGGTCAAGCAAAAGAACCGAATCACCTTTTGTGTTCACCAGCCATTTAATAAGTTTATCGTGATCGTGGCCAATGAATACCGCATCGAAGCCAGGAACCTGTTCCGCCACCAGCCTAGAAGCATTCTCGTTAAGAGGTGCCATTGGGTTTGCTCCCTCGAAGGTGGGGTTATGCCCTGCATGGAATAAACCCAAAACAATATGTGGTTTTTCTTTTATCATTATTGAATCCATCCAAATTCTTGCCGATTCAATCATATCTCTAAACTCCATGTTTTTCCATAGAGTAGGGGAAAGCCATTTTGTAACTCCCGGGGTTGTAAGTCCCATAATCGCAATTCTAACACCCTGTCGGGTAATGACTGTGTAAGGTTTGAAGTACGGTAGTCCTGTTTGGGTATTGATGATGTTAGCCGAAAGCCAAGGGAAGTTGAATTCGTTTACAAGTTTATCATAAATTTTTGGGCCAGCTTCAATATCATGATTTCCAACAGTTGCTGCATCATAATCCATGTGATTCATAACTCTTGAAACAATATGCTGACCAACGGTATCAATAAAGTTTGAAAAATAAACAGTAGGTTGTCCCTGAAGTATGTCGCCATTATCGAGCAGTATCACCTCTTGCTCTTCGTTTTGGCGTTGTTGTTTAACATAAGTCATTACATGTGCAAGCCCATAATCGACCGCCTTATTGTTGATAAAGTCGAAGGGTAGGAGTGAACCGTGAACATCACTAGTTTGAATAATTTTTATGGTAACATTTCTTTGTGCTGAAAGAAAAGTGCTAGCAAAGCAAAGTAACCCAAGGAGAAGTGTCCGCATAATTTCACAAAAATTTCTGCAAAAATAGCAATAAAATGACAGCTTTTTGTAATGCCTTAAATTGAAATGAGAAGGTTGCAATTATTCAATTTCCCTTTCAGCGAAGAAGAAGGTCCACTCTCTGGCTGCACTTTCATCGCTGTCGGCTCCATGTACAGAGTTATGGGTTGTATCCTTTCCAAAGAGTCTTCTAACGGTACCTTCAGCAGCCTTTAATGGATCGGTTGTTCCAATAAGAGCACGAAAATCGGTTACTGCATTCTCTTTTTCAAGTATTAGCGGAACGACAGGCCCTGAACTCATGAAGGCAACAAGTCTCTGGAAAAATTCTTTTCCAGTGTGCACTTCGTAAAATCGCTTGGTCTCCTTCTGGCTTAGATGTGTTAGCTTCATGGCTTTAATTTTAAAGCCAGCTTTTGTTATCATACAAAGTATCTCACCTATATGATTATGCTGAATAGCATCGGGTTTGATAAGAGCGAAGGTTCTATTTCCAGCCATAGTTGGTTTACAATTTTCACCCAAATTAGTAATTTTTTCGTATCGAGCTAAGCTATTTTGTATTATTTTTGATTTTTTTTCAAACTATAATGGTTTTTTCAAAAGATAAGCTTGCAGAAGTAATCGATGCATTGAAAGGAAACAAGAAGGTTACCATCACTTCTCACAGCAATCCCGATGGTGATGCTCTTGGATCATTACTAGGAATGTACTTCATTCTAGGAAAACTGGGAGTTGAGGCTAAGCTAGTACTTCCTAATGGCTTCCCCGACTATTTGGAGTGGCTACCTGGAGCTAATCAGGTATTACTCTATTCGAAAAATAAAGATGAGGTTGGAGCATTGGTTAGAAACTCGGATATTTTATTTGCACTCGATTATAATAGCCCTTCAAGGCTTGAAGAGCTTGAAACAGACTTTCGTGCATGCAGTGGGCAAAAGGTCATGATTGACCATCACCCAAACCCAGAATCAGCTTTTGATATACAGTTTTCTAAAATTGAGGTGAGCTCAACCGCAGAACTGGTTTACGAATTTGCCAACAACCTTAGCAACAGTAGTTTGCTAACCTACGAATCGGCAGTTAGCCTGTTTACAGGCATAATGACAGATACGGGGTCGTTTAGCTATGCCTGTTCTTTTCCAAGAACCTTCGAGATAGTTGCCAAGCTTATTGAGCAAGGCGTTAAGGTAGATGAGGTTCAACAGCTTGTTTACAATAATTTCAGCGAGAATAGGTTAAGGCTGGTTGGTCATTCATTGGCATCGAAGATGAAAGTTTTCCCTGAACATAGGGCAGCATACATTTCCCTAACAAGAGCCGAACTCAACAGCTTTGGTTATGTTTTGGGTGATACTGAGGGAATTGTTAACCTACCACTATCAATAAAAGGAATGGTATTATCGGCCTTATTCACTGAGAATACAAATCATATAAAGGTATCATTGAGGTCGCGCGGGAATTTTCCTGCAAACAGAATCTGTGAGCAAGCATTCAATGGTGGAGGACATCTGAATGCTGCCGGGGGTAAGTCGTTTACTACGATGGAGCAGACTCAGAAAATTTTCGAAGAGATAATTGAAAAGTATAAGGAAGAACTTAACAAATGAATCGAATAGCCGCAGTTTTAGCAACATTTTTTTATATTATTTTACTTGGAAATGGTTGCAAGGAACGTGAAAGAGCCCCAAACATACCTGTTTCTGAGGCAAAAAAACGCTTAAATGACATTAATAAAGGTTTAGTAGAGAAAGACAGAGAAAAGATTGAAGCCTACATTGAAAGGCATCGACTTGAGGGGGTAGAGCAGAATCAGGCAGGTCTGTTCTACTTGGTTTGGGGAGAAGCCACTGGTCCGAAGGTAAAGTCGGGAGACATTGTTGTTTTTGATTTCAAAATTACCCTCCTCGATGGAACACTATGCTACTCTTCTGAGAACGATAACCCAAAGAATTTTCTGGTAGGATATGGCAATGTGGAGTCGGGTTTGGAAATGGGTATGCTGCTAATGCATCAGGGACAAAGGGCAAAATTTATCCTTCCACCTCATCTAAATCATGGCCTTCTGGGCGATGGTAACATGATACCACCCCGTTCGATTATAGTTTATGATGTTCATCTGCTAACAATAATTGAAAATTAGTTTCTTTTTATTTACATTTACACCGAAATTCGAATGAATGTGGTATTAATGAGAAACCGATTACTACTCACGCTTTTTCTACTTCTACTTCTGGCTAGTTGTAGCAACAATTCATCTGAGTTTCCGGGTTTCTCGGTTACACGAAGTAACATTCATTACAAACTTGTATCGTTAGGGGAGGGGCAAAAGAAAGCCAAGCCAACCGATTACATAACCATTTCAGTAGCCTATCGAACACCTAATGACTCTGTCTTTTTTCATGGTGTACGCACTTTTCAGCTTACTCCCCCTCAGTTTCCAGGTGCAATCGATGAGTGCTTTGCCATGCTAGAAATGGGCGATAGCGCAACCTTTTACATTTCTGCCAACGATTTTTTCACAAAGACTCTTGAAACGACTATTCCTAACTTCTTTGCTGAGAATGATTACTTAAGAGTAGATATACTAATGATTAATATTCTCACGGTTAAAGATTTCGAAAAAGAAAAGGAGGCCTTCCTACATTGGATTGAGGATTTTGGCGAGTACGAAAAGGTTATCCTCAAACAGTATATCCAGGATCAACACCTTGATTTCGAGCCAACTGCATCGGGTTTATATTATATCCCGTTAAAAGCAGGGACTGGCAATCCAATAAGAGTAGGTGACACAGTAACTGTTCACTACGAAGGCAGATTTTTTAATGGTCGGTTCTTCGATTCAACCAGGAAGAGGAACGAACCATTCCAGTTCGTTTATGGGCAGAAGTGGCAGGTGGTGCCTGGTCTCGAAGAGGCCATTGGAATGATGTACCCTGGTGAGCGCTCTCTTTTCATTGTTCCATCACACCTTGCCTTTGGTCAGGGTGGAAGCTCAACTGGAATTGTACCTGCTTTCACATCAGTTATTTTTGAAGTAGAAATTGTTGAGGTAAACCCGCGTGTAGAATGATTTTTAGGATTGCAGTTAGCTTTATTTCAGCATTATCCCTCTTATTCCTTATCGGTGGCTGCCGAAAGTCATTATTGGATGAGAAACTTTTTGCGGAGCAAACAAAAATCGAAAAGTTTTACGTAGCAAAAGGACTCACATTCACAAAACACAATGGTGTTTATCATGCCACACGGGTAAAGGGATACGGTTATTTCCCTATGTTCCAAGATACAATTACTTTTTGGTTTGTAGGCTACACCCTCGACGGGATGGTCTTTGAAACAAACATCAAAGAACTTGCAATTGATTTGGGCTTAGATACAACCATTCGGTCATTCTCTCCCATTACTACCACCGTTACTACAGGATTTCTAATTGAAGGTCTAAAAAGGGCGCTTCCTCTTTGTCGTGAAGGTGAGGTTGCAACAATTGCTTTCCCTTCAATGTATGGTTTTGGTGAAAGGTCAGCAGGGCCTATCCCTGCTGAATCGCCATTCGCTTACGATATTTTAGTGACATCAATTTCAAACAAGTATATCCGCCAGGAAAAAGCGGAAATAAGCAGTTTTCTGCAAAGCAACCCTGAGTTTAAGCAAGATTCGATGGGTTTTTGGCACAAGCTACCCTCTGGCTTCGGTGAGTCGTCTCATCCTGCATTAGGCGACACAATTTTTGGTT
>CAYZSD010000092.1:0-13221 GCA_964481075.1 uncultured Rikenellaceae bacterium
ATTCAGAGAAGCGATCTTGTGTGTGAAAACGGCCCAATTGCGGGTCGTAGAACCTGGCCCCGTAATCGTACACCCATACGCAAAAAAAATGATGTTTTCCGAGGCTTCTACCTGCTCCAAAATCGGTGTTCAAAGAACGACATAACTCCCCCAAAAGTACAACCTTTTTCTTTTTAATTGAAGCTTTTTAGCTGATGGGTTTTCGGTTCAGCTATTTTCAGTTAAAAGAAAAACTCTGCGAGCAGACCTTCACCTGCATCAACGCATAGGCAACCAAAAAGCCCAGCGGGGGAAGCGCAAGGTTTTTGGCATATTTTTTTTACTCAGCTAAAAAAAAATAATGGGTAAAAAAAATATGGCAAAATTCATCTTGCCCTTGCGGTGCGGTGGGTCGGGGGCTTAAATTGCCTGAGGGGTGAGGCGGGTGGGATTACCCAGCAACCTTGATTTTTACCTGCTCTTCTTCTTACTTTTCTCCCTGCGGGTCGGAACTTAGCGAAGCGATCTCACGAACACCTTTAAAAAATTAAAAGAAGGGTGAGTAAAAAAAAGGAAAAACAGCCTTGAGCAAGCGCCAGTGGAAGTTGCAAAAAGTGAGGCACGAACGGTTTGCGACTGGAACGAAGGGAACGAAGTGCGAGCCGTCTGCGAGTGGAGCGAGGGTGGCGCAAAAAGAAGTCCTGACCCCGATGCTTCGGGGGAAGGCGGTTTGCGGCTACTGCTTGCAGCCAGGGTTCTGGCGTCCTTTTTGTTTCTGGGCAGGGTTAGCGAGTCGGGGCAAAAAGGATGACAGAACCGCAGCCCGATGCGACCAGCAGGCGAGCCAAACACGGCAGCCGGTGGATTTTTAGCTTTTGCCTGGAGGCACGGAGGGCAAGGGCTAAAAAGACAATGGAGGCTGCCACGAGGAAGAGGAAGGAGCGCAAGGGGCATGACAAGCCACAAGCCCGAAGGGCGCGAAGCGCTTTTTTATACCCTAAAAGGTAAGCAATGGGTAAAAATGGGCAGCTGAGCAACTTGGCTTGGCTTGGCTTTTGCCGACTTACGATGACGAGTACCGCTTTTCCGTTTCTTTCAGGCGAGGAATTACTTGCCTTTCAGCTGTTGCGAGTTCTGGGGATCCCTGCTGGTGTGGAAAACATCAAGGATAATCACATCTTGGTCGGTAACCGCATAGACCACTTTGTAGCTCCATATGGCCTTAAACCTGTTCTCACCTGGTTCGCTCTCAAGGAATGGGTCTTTGCTAAACTTGTGGGGCATAAAGCCAAGGCTTTTGCCTAGCTCCTTGATGGCGTCCCTCACCCGAATGGCCTGATCGAGGGATTCACGGTTTTTGATGTATTCGTAGATTTTGCGCAGGGACGCCTTGGCTTCATCGTCCCAAACAACTTGGTAGTGCCGTTTTACCATTGCTCCATCTCTTTTTCCAAGTCATCCTGCGTGGTGTAGTAGCCCGCTTTGACTCGTTCCTTGGCGTTGCGTACCCTCTTCCTGTAGGTTTCAGCATCCATGGGTGGGCCAGAAACGGTATAGTCCACATCGCTGCTGGTATAGTTTGTTGCTATGGCATGGACAAGCCTTAAGAAGCGATCATCACCATTTTCAATGTAATTATGAAGTTCCTCCTTGAGCTTTACTGTGTTCATGGTTTCAATAATCATTGTTCTTACAAATTTAACGATTATTATTCGTTTTTGTTTCCATTGAGACCGAAAATGTATAACCCAAAACCCGCCCTAAATCAGGCGGGTTAGGATTTTTCTATGCCGTGCTGCCCAACAGCGTTTCAATATGGCAACCCTGATCTACTACTAGTGTTCTTGAGTTTACTTCTTATCCTTTTTTTGAATGAACAAAGGTTTTAATAATAATGCTTATATTTGCAGTAACATCTTATTATTATGAAGGTTTATTTTGACTTTGTGATGGTAATTGCATTGATACTTAAATTCAAAAAAAAAGGGTAGTAAGACCTTTGCCATTAATCCTTAAAAGATTGTACTATGAAAATATCTGAAACGAAAATTTTACATCTTCCCATCCTGGTTGAACAGGACGAAGATGATATTTACATAGTAAGCTGCCCTGTTTTCAAGGGTTGCCATTCGTATGGCACTACCATTGACGAGGCCCTAGCTAACATTAAGGAGGTGATTGACATGTGCATTGAGGAGGAGCGGGAGAAGGTCTCGGAGATGAACCGCTTCGTGGGCTTCAGGGAGGTGCAGGTGCCCATTAATACCGCATCGCTTTAACCCACTGCCCATGCCACAGCTACCTGCTATTTCAGGAAAAGCATTCCTAAGGCTCTTAGAGGCCATAGGGTTTGTTACTGTCCGTGTCAATGGTTCGCACCACCGTTTAAAACACCCTGATGGCAGGGTGACTACCGTTCCCGTTCACAGGAACCTGTACCTACCCAAGGGCCTGCTAAGAAAGATTATCCGTGAGGATTTGGACCTCGAACTTGATACGTTTATTGAGCTTTGGGGTAAGCATAAATAACAAAAAACCGACTTCCAGCAATAGCGCACCCCCTAGAAAGCACAAAACCCGCCCAAAATCAGGCGGGTTTCGCTTTTATGTATGTAGCAAGGTATACAAATCCGCGCTAGCGGGATAAAATCGAACAATGTCGGTTTAAGGAGTGTATAAAGTTTCGTTTAGTAGTTCAAATAATTCCTTGCTATCTTCCATCAAGACATCGTTGTACACAGTTAAATATCCTTCACCCAAACATAGTCTATGGGGTGTACTTTCATCCTTGAAGAAAATTAAACAAAAAACCCTAAAGTCATAATCAATTTGTTCATCTGCCTCATTAAGTCTATTGATATGGCTTGCAAAATTTGATAGAAACTTATCATTTGTTAGTATAGTGTCCCTCAAAACAGGCTGATATTGAAAAATATCACTGCATTCATCAATAGCCATATAAGGGTTAATCCCCTTTGGTAGATATGCAATTTTAATGTAATGCATGTTATGCTGCATTAATCTATGCTTTGCTTGAGTACATCCTAATGTAAGAAACACACATGCCACTAGGATGAATCTAAAAGCATTATTAGTCTGTTGAACCCCTATAAAATTCTTCATCTTGGTTCCTTCTAAATTTTTGTGTTTTATTATTATCTACCTCTGTTGATTTAACACCTTTTGTAACCACAGGCTTTCCTTTGTGATTTGTTCTCGTAACTTGACCTTCCTTGGTTTCTTTGTTTGCTCTTGCTGTCTTTTGTTCTGAACCTGTAATTACACGCCTCTCTTCTTTAGTGCCATATTGTTTATCGCTCTTGGGTGTTCTATCGCTCTCAAACTGCTCTCGGTTTGTAGCACGTTGAACCCCATGGTCTAATTCATGGTCAAGTACTGTTGCTGGTGATACTACCGTACCATTGTCCGACTCCGATCCAAGCTCGGGATTCCAATAAACGGTACCGTCTAAATGGAATGAACGACCATCGGTTTCATAAACATTAATCACAATATCACTGTTTGTGGCTGCTTCGAATGAAGGGTCACCACCACCATTACCTACATTATAATTCCAAGCAGTGGCTACACTCTGTACATATTGGTTACTATGGGCTACACTACCACCAGTATACCTGTAACTACCCATATTCCCATCATCTTTCTTATACCATATAACAATATCCCTACCATCTGGGTCAATAAACTTTATAGGGTTGTTTGCAACATAAGCATAAGTACTTATGGGGTAGTACTTTTCTGCCAGAGGGTCAATGACATGGAACCTACCTAGTTGCGGGTCGTAGAACCGTGCCCCGTAATCGTACCAGCCCAAGGGGCGGCCGCTGAGGGCGTAGTCTTGAAGCTCTTTCCCGATTGTTTGAAGGGATTTTCGCTGCGTTTCCACTTGCCATTGTTGCATGGACATTGACTTTCATCGCAAAGATCCAACCTCAGTATCCTGCCAATGGGTAGCTTTCATCATATATTCAAAGAACTTAACCTCAAAAATACAAATCTGTTCAATATAGAACTAATTATCGATAGAAATTATTAAAAACTAGAACAACGGGCTAAATAACCGGGCTACCGACTCCTTTACGCTCTGTTTAAGCGGACGTCGTATCCACTTGCTTAGTATTACCCTGCGGCTCTTTCGTATGTCACGGTTGAACTGCTCCTCAAGCTGGCTGGTGAGCTCATTATCGTATATGATAGCCATTACCTCGAAGTTGTCCTCAAAGCTTCTGATATCCATATTTGCCGAGCCCACTATGGCAAAGCTGCTATCAATCATAATAATTTTTGAATGGTTAAAACCCTTCTGGAAGAGGTAAACATTGATACCGGCCTCTAACAACTCTGTGATGTAAGAAAGTGAACTCCAGTAAACAACGGTGGAATCGGACTTGCCAGGAAGGATTATCTTCACATCTACACCGCTTAGCGAGGCTGTTTTTAGAGCAGTAAGAATGCTTTCGTTGGGGATGAAATAGGGTGACGATATAAAAATATGACTTCTTGCCTTTGTAATGGCAGCAAAAAATGCTTGCATTATCGAAGCCCAGTCGGAGTCGGGCCCGCTGGCTGTTATCTGAAGAGGGTGCTGAATGCTAATCTTATGGTCGGGGAAGTACTTCGCTCTGTTGGATATCTGCATCTTGCTCACAAAGAACCAATCGACCAAAAAAATGACCTGAAGCATGTGTACTGCTTCTCCCTTGATTCTTAGCAATGTATCGTACCATGCTCCGAGCTTGGTATCACCCTTCAGGTAGCGATCGGCAATGTTCATCCCACCCATAAAGGCAACCCGTCCGTCAACAACGATAATCTTTCGGTGATTCCGATAGTTAACCTTTCTTGTAAAAAGGGGAAACTTAACCTCCATAAAAGGGAACACCTCCACTCCCGCATCCCTAAGCTGCTTAATATACTTTTTCGGAAGGCTCCAGCTACCCACATCATCAAAAATCAATCGAACCTCTACCCCGCTTTTAGCCTTAGAAATAAGAATATCCTTAATTCTATTTCCAATCTCGTCGTTCGAAACAATGTAGAACTCCATGTGAATGCTCGAGGTGGCCGACTCAAGCTCTTCTATGATCGCGTTGAATGTTGACTTTCCCGTTTGATAAATACTAACCTGATTGTACTGGGTAAGAAGAGCCTTGCTGTTGTTTAGCAGAAGAGTAATAATACTCAAGTTGTTAGCAATACTTGGGTTCTCGATAAAACGTTGGCTCTTGATATTGATGAGCTGATTCTGGCTCATCTGCTCTATCTGTTGAAGGTCGCGTAACCCTTTCCTGCTAAAAATCTTCTCCTTCCTATGATACTGTCCGAAGAAGATATAAAAAATCAAGCCAATGATTGGCATCAGGATAAGGATTAGCACCCAAATACTGGTCTTTGCTGGGTCGCGTTTCTCGTGAACCACCATGGCAGCGGTTGAGAACACCGTAATCAGGTAGATACCCAAAAGAATCAACACGATGTTGGGAACTATAAGGCTCTTCCAGAAAAATGTGAAATCCATGCCATCCATTTTACACAATAATGCTTAGAAAACTAGTATAATGAAACGAGAGAATCGGAAGAAAGACCCTCATCATTCTGCCAACTTAAAATACTCCTACTAGGGAAGAAAAGTGCTTTCCCCTTGAGCCTAGCCACAGAACCAGGTTGAAAAAGGTCAACTTGAGGCCACAGGGAAACCCTTCTCATTGCCTCAGACATCATGCTCTTGACCTGATATGGGAAACGAGCACCTATCCAGGGGCTTGTATTTGAAAGAAAGACAAACGTGAAACCATCGCTTTGGTCAATCGCAAGAGCAGATGTTCCTGCAAATGAGCCTGTTCTCCACTTGCTGCCGTCAATCGATACCCATCGCCAACCAAGCGGGTGCTTTTCTGGCTCCCTTTGCGAAAGGGCTCGGATGGACTTTTTCGAGATAATCGTTTCATCCGAATCCTCATCAATTGACAGTAAAAACTTAATAAGGCTAAGGGATGAAATCACCCAACCACCTGCTGCCCCAAGGGTACGAACATCGTTCCCTCCTCTGCACTTCATAACTAGCAATGGCTGGCCATCGAAAGCAGGAATAGGTTTTGAGTCAGGGATTTCGTAGTATCGGGTTTCATAGGGGTACCTAAGGCTATCGTAGTTGTGAGCGATAAAAGCATCGACCACTCCAATGGGTTCAAATATAACCTCCCTTACATACGACTCATAGGGTCTTCCCGAAGCCCCCTCTATCACCCTTTCAAGTATCACATAACCAAGGTTGTTGTATGAACTTCGCTTGCCAGGATCGAAATGTAGTCGCTTCGATAGGGCAAACTGAATGATATCGTCCTTACTGAGAGGTAATTCCTTCCCCGATTGGCGAGCAATGGATTCAGGCATGAACAGATGATCGCCCCAACGGGTGGTCCAGCCTGCTGAATGCTCCATAAGATGCCTAACGGTAATCTCCTCAACACGCACATCGAAATAGTTTGAGTAGTACGAATCGTTAAGGATTCCCTTTCTCCCAAAGACCTTCTGGTTAAGGCTAAGTTTCCCATCATCAACCAGTTTCATTACCGCTACAGCAGTGATTAGTTTAGAGATGCTAGCTACCCTAAGCAAATTATAGGGCTGCATCACCTCTTGCTCTTCCAAATTGGAATACCCAAAGCCCTTAGCATATAACAACTTACCGTTTCGTGCAATGGCTACAGATGCACCGGTAATATGCCACTTCCGCATGAACCTTTCAATGGATGCATCCAAAGAAGCATAAGCTTCGAAATCGGATAAACCATTGGTAATATGAATGGTTGGCATAACTTGCTCACTATGAGTAGCAGTAGTGCCCTTTGATAAAACCATGCCACCCAAGGCAACATCAAAAAGGTAAAAGAAAGTAAAAAGAATAATGTACCTAACTACTCGAAGCATTGCACCATGATTTTTTTTGCATCTTTTTGTGCAAAGCTAATAACTATTAGGGTAATAATCAAACGAACGGGTGGGAATGGCAAGTAAAAAGTAAAAAATTAACGGAATTCTTTCAGGAGCTTTTTAAGGGTTGCAATAAAGCCCAAAATATCTTCCTCTGTGGTATCCCACGAGGTCATCCACCTCACCTCCGACCGATGCTCATCCCATTCGTAGAAGAAGTACTCTTCCTGAAGTTTGGGTACAATTTGGGGTGGAACAATGGCAAACACCCCATTTACCTCTACGGGTTGAGTGATTTGTATCTGTGGAATACTTCGAAGCTCAGCTTCAAGCAGCTTAGCCATGCTGTTAGCATGTTGAGCAGTCCTTCTCCACTGACCATCTGAAAGGTAGGCAATGAATTGAGCTGATATGTAGCGCATTTTGGATGCAAGCTGAAGCCCTTGCTTTCTGGTGTATTGAAACCCCTCGGTGAGTTCAGGCTTAATGAAAACAATGGCTTCGCCATACATCATCCCGTTCTTAGTGCCGCCAAACGAGAGGACATCAACCCCTGCATCGGTGGTAAACGACCTGAAGGATGCACCCAGCGCAACAGCAGCATTGGCTAATCTTGCCCCATCAACATGAAGAAGCATGTTCTGGCTATGGGCAAAATCGGCTAAACGTCTAATTTCCTGAGCTGTATAAACTGTTCCTAGCTCAGTGGGTTGGGAGATTGATATCACCTTTGGTTGGGAATGATGTTGAAAACCAAAGCCATGTATATGCTTTGAGACCGCTTCAACGGTTAGCTTCCCGTCAGCAACATCAACCGAAAGCACCTTGCAGCCTGTGAATCGCTCTGGGGCACCACACTCATCAACATTGATATGCGCCGTCTCGGCGCAGATGATCGAGTGAAAGGGCTGGGTTGCCGCCTTGATACCCAAAACGTTGGCAGCCGATCCAATGAAAACAAAGAATACCTCTACGTTGTCTCCAAACTCTTCCCTGAAAAGCTCTACGGCTCTCGATGTAAAGGGATCATCGCCATAAGCAATTGTATGTCCCTGATTGGCACTTAACATTGCTTCAAGTATAGCTGGGTGAACGCCCGAATTATTATCGCTGGCGAAGCCACGCTTTAAAATCTTCTCCATAGCTGCTGTATTAAAATAAGAGCCCACCATCTATGAGTGGTAGGCTCTGTATAGTTGTTTATAACAAAACAAAGTGGTACTGCTAGTTCTTCACCAGCCTTCTAACTACACGTTCCCCACTCTTTCCTTTCAAGGTAAGGAGGTAAACACCAGGCCTTAACGTGGAAGTATTAATCTCATAAGTGCTATTACCCGATAATGAAGATCTGAAAACCTCCTGACCAATGAGATTTGTGATGGTAACCTCCTTGAAGTTAGCAATACTACTGATAGTAATAGTATTGCTAAACGGGTTGGGTGCTATGGAAGGCTGACCCAATGATGAGGTTGTGGCCGATGTGTATCCCCACTGGAAATGCCCCGTTATCTCAACATGGCTTTCTGGCATGGTATAGACAAAAGTACTTGATGTTCCAATGGTTTCACCGTTGATGGTCCACTTAACAAATCCAAAACCTGTAACAGGAACTGCCTGTAAAGTAACCTCGGTTCCTGGCTGATAGGGTCCCTGATTCGTAATATCGTAAACACTACCGGCAGTCCAAGGTTCAGCCTTTAGCGTGATGGCGTATCCTCCTGCAAATAATGAGAAGGTAATTGTTTCTCCTGCCTCGGTAACTTTTGATATATCAAGCCCACCGGGATTCCCATTCGAAAGAAAAGATGATGGGTTTGAGGCATCATTAATTGCTGTTCGTCCGGTATTCTGTGAGAAATGAGCCATATTTATACTTCCATTTACAGAATTTGTTCCTCCAACCCTATATAAGTAAACCTCATCCGGGGGACCATTCATGTTTCCAGAGTTAATTGAAGGAATTATTCTATAAACAAGTAAGCCACTTCCCGGTAGGTTACTTTCGTATAAGCCCTCCTGCTTTCTATACTCAACTACAAAGTATTCAGATGAAGAGTTGGGTGAGTTAATCCTATAGGCATTATTCTCGCTAGATGTTAAGGGGTTTAGAGTATAGTCACCAGGTTCAGAAATTGTTGGAATGTTACTTATCCATTTGCCGTTTGTGTACTTTCTCTTCATGTATGCTCCCATGTGCACAAAGCCCGAAGCCATTAAATCCCATGGACCTACTGGTGTGTAACCACTTCCAGAATAACGATATAAATCGGGAGCACCCAGGGTATGGAACATCTCATGACAGATTGTGTAAATATCCGACTGGTTTTCAGGCTGGAAAGTGTAGTCGTAAACCCTTTTCCCATGAATGCGAACATCGTAAGTATATAATACCCAACGGTGCGCCCAGAGTAAATCGGCCCAACCCTCTGCATTACCTCTAACGATAAAGCAAACATTATCAACACGACCATCGTTATCGGCATCGATAACCATGTCCTCTGGAATTTGATCCTTAACAGCATTAATTGCCCTCATAAGGAGAGAATGCTCTCTAATCCTTTGCTCTTCATCAGTTTGATATCCAATTGTATTTGAAGTAGCATTGTAAGGGCGAAAATGGTTACGTGGGTTTTCGTCCTTATAGCTAAGATTGGTGTTCATCTCGGCAACAGGATAGTGATAGCTCTCAATGTTAAGCTGTCCATAGGATACCTCGTTAAAGTAATTTTTCAACGATTGAACATCTGATGGATTGAAACGAGAATCGAATGTGCTACGTGGTGTGGTGAACTCCGAATCATCGTTGAAACGGATGTAAATCACAAGGTTATTCATTGTACCCTGATGGGGTGCCCTGCTTTGGGTGATATCAACATCCTTCCAGTAGTTCTTTACTCTCTGCTGGTACTCCTCCTCTGTGATTCTAACATTTTTCATTAGTCCAGCTTTCGCTGGAGTTGTTGAATTAACCTTATAGGTTGATGGCACTACCCTTTGGCTTGCCGATAGGGTTGCGTAGTAGTAATAACCATCGGATCCCTGAATAATTGTGTATCCATCGGCATCGTGGAGGTAATTGTAGTACTCATCACCGCTTGAGAAGCACTCAATTTTACTACCATCGGGATCAACAACAACCGTTGGAATTCTCTCGAAATAAGCCGCAAAACCAAGTCCAACAGCCAATTGAACTAATGCAAGGACTACAACCAGGCGCTTCAAAATGTTTTTTATTCTTCTAATCATCGTAAATTTAGGTTTCTTAAAAGTTTTAGTAATGGTTTATCAATGTTTGATTCAAAAATTATTCAAGGGTTTAAAAAATAAATGTTTGAAAACACAATTACAATTCAAACAACAATTTTTGGTTTGCAAATATTGTCATTTTGAATTTTAATTCAAAATAAAAACCTTTTATGAAATGCTTTTAGCTATCGCCTTTTCTTCTTCAGTTTAATATTATTGAATGTGGGTTGGCTGCCTCGTAAATCGAAAGCGATTCCATGCCTTGTGAAAAATAAACCTGGTTTATGTTCGAAAAGCTTGCTTTCACCAAAAAATCCTGAAAGAAAAAGGGACTCATCAACTTGATTAATTGTAATATGATAAGGTTTTATGCCAAGTTCCATTGCTAATTTCGAGTAGCCTTTAAATTTCACTCCTTTAAAAATAACCTTGTAAGTACCCACATACTTATCCCACTCCGTTTTGTATATTGAATCGCCAAGACATGGGTAAGAATACTTTGAAGAGCTTATAGTACTAACAAACGGACTGAAACCTTCAGTAGATAAAGTATCCTTAGTGAATTCAGAATTAGTGTATTCCAAGTACTTAAACACAATGGTTGATGCCAACTCATAACAATTAACGGCCCTATTTGACAGAACTACACATCCAAGGTTAAACTCTGGAAACCAAAGGATTGAAGAACCATACCCAAAACCTCCCCCATTGTGATTAAGATAGTAGGAGTTGAATGTAGTGTCGATATAAGTTCCTAAACCATAATTATTCATTCTAATTGCGTATGTTTCAAGGAGCGACTCCCTGCTAACTATTTGATTATTACCAACAATGCCATAATTAAGGTGCATCTGCACATAACGAATCATATCGTTCAATGATGAATAAACAGCTCCCGAACCTATTAAGGGAATAGGGTAGTGTCGAATCCTCAAGCCCCTTGATATGCCCTCGGTTCGGTTTTTTGTTTTCGTAAAAACACTATTGTTGGTTGTTGAACCTTTCATGCCTGTTGGCATAAATATTCTGGTTTGAAGGAACTCCTCAAATGTAATACCACTCACCCTTTCAACAACTTGAGCAGCAATATCGAACCCAAGGTTTGAGTAGGCGTAACTTGACCCTACAGGGAAGCGCAGCCAGGTTTGCTGAATGCTTTCCAAGTGCTGCTCTATTGATGAGAATGTTAGATCAAAGTTATTTCCCACCGGTGCCTCGTGTGGAAGACCAGATGTGTGCGACAAAAGCATTCGGATAGTTATTTTCGACTCAGGAAACTCCTCGAAGCAGCTATTAACCCTAAAATCGGGCAGATATGATGTGATTGTGCTATCCAAATGCAAAAGCCCTTCCTCTTGAGCCTTCATAACAGCTAACGCTGTAATATTCTTAGACACCGATTGGATGCCGAACAGGGTTGAATCGTTGATAGGAAAGCGATAGGTTGAACGACCAAACGAATGCTTCCAAATCAATGAGTCACTGGTAAAAAGTGCAACTGCAAGTCCTTTCACATGGTTTTCGGTTTGAAAAAACCGGGATTCTTCGAGTAAAATCAAATCGATTTCTGTGTAATCGGCATATTTCTTCTTCTCCTCAATGCAGCTTGTAAAAGCAATGAGAGAAATCAGAATGAGTTTCCATCTTGTTATCATTGAAGTATTTTTTAAAATTTGTTGTCAACCAATAAAAGTAACTGCTGAGGGTTGTGTATTGCGCTGGAGATTGCCTTTGGCGAGCTCCCCGCCAATTGGCGGGTCGGTTGAAACGGTTTATATTTCCATGAAAGGAAATTTCCCAAAAGTGCAAAAGTCTCATATTAAAGATTATCAGCGTTATATACACTCATCTCAAGCTACTGTATATGATTATGAAATAATTGTAGGTTCTTTTTTAATAATTTCTCCAGTCATTACATCTATATAAATAAGATAATAAACTGGACTTGGTATATTAAATTCCCAAGATACTCGAACTTCAATTTTATCATCCGTTTTAATAGGGCAAATAACCAACCTCACACTGCTTTCATTTAAACATTCCGGAGTTATTGTTACTTCATATTCTTCTCCCCCAAAATCATAGTGAGAAACAACTTTATTAACTAAAAATAACTTTGCTTTCTTTGAATTGAAATTAAATACTTTAGGAATATATACTACTGGATACCAATTACCTACACATCTCCTGACTTCTCTATTTTGTATTTTAAATACAATTTTGGTATCTAAAACTTCAATTGTATCAATTCTCTGATTTGGAGTATTAATATCCCAGAACGTGTTGGAACTGTTATGGCTTGAATCTAGCCTACTATATGTTATTTCATTAATATTATTAACTCCAACACATGATTGGTTTATTGATATAAAATTTCTAATGAGCGCATCAGCTTCCATCTCAGATAATGGATCTAAAACTGGAGGAGGTTCAACTACTCTGTATCCATGTGCACAAAATCCAAATTGATTTAATGAAGTAACTATATATTCATTCCTTTGAAAATACTCACTTTGTAGTTGTGATAGTTCATCTGCTGGAATTTTATTTATTGTCGTCGGGTAATTGATATCATTAATAAAAAAGTCTCTTTCCTCGCAACCTTTCAACAAGATTCCTAAAAATAGGATGAGTAAACTTTTCTTTAACATGCTATTATTTTTAAGCGTTAGAACCTTAACATATTTTGAGATTCCATTTTCAGTTAACGTTGGGGGCCTGGCGTTATATGTTTCGTTAGTTTTTCCGTAAAAGTAAACCATTTTCAATTAATAGTCATAACCTGATTAAGCTTTTTATTAACTGGGGGGGCAATCTGTCTTTTCTTTAGATGAATTTATGTCAAAAGAATTTGCTGTTTCTAATACTATTGATTTTAAACCCCAAGGCAAAAAACATAGTTCCGAAGAGCGTATATCTGTACCTAAGTTGCAGATTAACAAATTCAACGTTTCAAAACGGATTACTACAGTTTACAGCAAACTCGCTATTTACCCCTTGTTAAAGCTGACCTTACCGAACTTAAAGCGAGTGAAAAAGAGG
>CAYZSD010000093.1:0-13217 GCA_964481075.1 uncultured Rikenellaceae bacterium
GATGGGGGCGATGGAGGAAGGGGCGGTCACATTTACCTGAAAGGTAACGACCAGCTATGGACACTAATCCATCTAAAGTACCAACGACATATCTTTGCGGGTCATGGCGAAGGTGGCAGCAAGAGCCGTAGCACTGGCGCCGATGGCATGGATGTTACCATAGAGGTGCCCATTGGAACCGTTGCAAAGGACTCCGAAACGGGAGAACAGCTGCTAGAAATAACCCAGCACAATCAGGTTGAAATACTTTTGAAGGGAGGGCGTGGAGGTCTTGGAAATTGGCACTTCAAATCGCCAACCATGCAAACACCCCGTTTTGCCCAGCCCGGAGAACCTGGACTTGAAGGCTGGGTTGTGCTTGAACTAAAAATACTTGCCGATGTTGGTCTTGTGGGTTTTCCAAATGCTGGAAAATCGACGTTGCTTTCAACAATTACTGCTGCGAAACCTAAAATTGCCGACTATCCCTTCACTACCCTTGTCCCAAACATAGGTATTGTACCATACCGCGACCATCGGTCGTTTGTTGTTGCCGATATACCTGGAATAATTGAGGGTGCGCATGAGGGCAAGGGGCTGGGAATAAGATTCCTACGACATATTGAGCGTAATCCTGTACTCCTCTTTATGGTACCTGTCGATAGCCCCAGCATTATGGGTGAATATTTAACGCTTCTGAATGAACTTCAGCAATATAACCCTGAGCTACTGGACAAAAGAAGGCTTCTGGCAATTACCAAAACCGACCTCATTGATGGTGAACTGAGGAAGGAGATGGAGAAGGATCTTCCTGATATCCCTTACCTTTTCATCTCGTCGGTAACCGGGTTTGGAATTGAAAAGCTGAAGGATATGCTTTGGGCTGAGGTGAATAAGGCCTAAAGAATATTGTAATTGTTTTTCAATCTTTCACAAACCTTTTTTTGTAAACGAGTCCATCGCTACTTACTAAACCCAAAATATAAACACCCTTTGGGAGGTGGTGGGTTTCAAATATTTTTGGATTGCCAGAAACGATATGATAAATGCCTCTTTCAAGGGTAGCCCCTTGAGCATTAATCAAGAAAAATGTGAAAAGCCCTTCATCATCGCAATGCAAAACTAAGTTTACAAAACCTCTTGCCGGGTTTGGAAAAAGTTCCAAACAGTGAGCTGCACTTGTCAAAAGATTTGAGTTTACTTGCGGCGAAACAGTGATTGTTCCCTCGATTGCAACAATTCCACAACCACCTACTAAAGCAACAATATAACCAAAAACTCCTACTTCCTCTGGATTGCCAGAAATAGTTACAAAATCTCCATCTAAATTGAAACTAACGCCAAAAGGTAACCCCTGTACCTCAACATCTTCTGCCCCCTGAACCTGATAAACAATATCATTAATGGGACTGTTAATATAAACCTCCTGATTATCTGTTCCTTCATCGGAAAAAAGGTAGATTGAATTCATTGGGCTTACGTTAATACTACCCTGTATGGAAACATTTCCACATCCTCCCATTAAGCTAATTGTATAGGTGAAAAATCCGCTCTGTGCTGGATCACCTGAAATAGATATCGTATCATTAACAAACTGCCAGTCAATCCCTTCTGGTAAACCATTTATATTGACATCGGTCGCTCCTGTAGTTATATATGAAATCAACTCAATTTGTGTCTCAATGCATACATCCTGTGAACTGGTTGTTTCACCAGAAACAATTTCAATAGTATTTAATGGGAATACGTTAATTGAGCCAAATAAAGTTGCTTCGCCACATCCTCCTGCGAGCGATATCACAAAATCGAAAGTTCCAGTCTCACTTGGTACTCCCTCAATAGCTAACAGATTATCCTCAATTTCCCATCCTATTCCTTGAGGTAACCCTACAAGGCTGATGCTTCCAACACCTTCCACCGAGTAAACAATTCCTTGAATAGGAGAGCCAACACAAACTGATTGGTTTTCTGAACCTTCACCTGAAACGAGAGTTAGATTATTGTTCGGTACAACAACAATGCTACCAGTATCTTCTAGCGTGCCATCGGCATTACTTACGGTTACAAAATATTGAAAAACACCGCTCTCTGTAGGAGAGCCAAAAATTGATAACGTTTCAAGAGAATCATCGTATTCCCATTCCAAACCATCGGGTATTTCACTCACTTGTAAAAGGTCGAATCCCTGAACAAGGTAAATAATAGTATCAATCTCTGTGTCAACACATACAGTCTGGTCGTTGGTTCCTTCGGGTGAAAGGAGGTATATCGAAAGTTCAATTGGTGTAGGAAGGGTTTGAGAGCTAACAGTATTAGACGCCATGCTAGTTGCATCTCCATAAACAACCCTTACACGATAAAAATACTGAGTTTCTGAATCTAATTCTGTTACTTGGTGTTGACTACTAGATTGAATTGATAGATTTTCGTAACCTTCTACAAAATAGATGAAACTCTGGTCGTATGCAATATCCAGCAGATAACTAGTTGCGTTGATTGCTGGCAACCAACTAGCAATGAATCCAGTATTGGTTACTTCTGTTGCTTCAATGGCAACAGTTGGGAGCTCAACCGAAATGGTATTCGAGTAAAGGCTTTCGAGTGTATCGTAGATAACCTTCACCCTATAGAAGTAACGACTTGTTTCAATGTTACTTACAACATCAAAGGCATCTAAGAATGAAGCCTCAATATACTTATGCTCATACCCGTCCAGATAATTTGTAAAATCCTCATCGTAAGCAATATCAAGAATATATCCTGTTGCAAATACTAATGGTATCCAACTCGCCTTAAAGCTAGTACTGGTAACCTCGGTGGCTGGTAGGCATAAAGTTGGAATTACCATCGTTTCGTAAACCAACTCTACCGAATCGACATACAAGGTGCTACCAACAACAGAATTCAACCCCGAAGAAACAAATCCTACATTTATGGTATCGGGTTGCTCGAACGACATGTAATAAACTGGTAACGTGGTTCTTGTGTATGAATTTACCTGCTCCGATGAGTAGAGAATAGTACCACCAATCGTATCGGTTTTGCTTGTTTCTGTGTTCCATCTAGTTAGCAGCAAGTAAGCAATCATTGAGTCCTCTTCCTGAGGGAAATACTTGTAGCTGAAAGCTAAACCTGTTGGGGTGCTAGTGAATGGTATGCCACCGTTTGGCATGAAAGAGGCAAGATCAACGTTACCAAGGGATATGAAACCCGGAAGCTGGGTAATGCCCATTATTGACTTTGTTTGCAACTTTGCTGCCCAGCTCCCAAAAGCGGCGTCGCTGGTTTTTTCGGCTGATGAGAAGGTGTAAATCCCTAAATCTATTGAGAGTTCATTCCAATCGGCGGCATTACTGTTGTTAATCCAATTCTCGAAGCTGGCGTTAGGTAGCTGCTCCTGGCTTTTCAGCATGAATGGAGAAGCAAATAGAGTGGTGAGGGTTAACAGTCGAAGAAAAATTCTATTTATCATATATTTAACAATTTAAGTAGAAACCATACCTCAAGAACTATAAATCAAAAGTAAGGATTTTGACAATAGAACATTCCCAAGTTTAATAAATAATCGAAAAAAGGAAAAAAATTTCTTAGCTTTGCAGTAGTATAAATAACCTATTTGTAGCATGAAATTTCAAGCTGAAGTAAAAGTGATGCCCCTGAAAGCCTTGCTCGACCCCCAGGGGAAAGCAGTGGGAATGACAATGCATAACACGGGATTCACAGAATTCTCGAATGTAAGAATTGGGAAGCATATAACTTTCGAGGTTGAAGCGCCAACCCTGGAGCTAGCGCACGAAAGGGTAAACGAAGTATGCTCGAAAATGCTTGCAAACCCGGTAATGGAAGGATATAGCTTCAACCTATCAGAGATAGCTTAGAAAAAACTATTCTTCATTCACTTTAGTATCGTTGGAAAGAATTTCGGCTTGCTTCCGAATGGCTTCCTTATGAACAAGTCTAAGGAGGGCTTTTACGTATTCCTCATCGAGACCCAACGACCGTCCAAGTTCAACCCGCGAGGTAACCATTTGTTCCCATCTTCTTAGCTGAATAACAGCAACATTGTTGTCCTTCTTGTACTCTCCAATTTTCTTTACCAAATCCATTCTATGTCCAAGAAGTTCAATTAGCTGTTGGTCAATTGAGTCGATTTTTTCTCTTATCGACTCTAAGAGGTCGATAAATACTGGACTTGAAGATGAAATGCTTCTGAAAGTAAGGCCATTAAGAAGTTCAACTAGCTGACTGGGAGTTATCTGCTGCTTTGCATCGCTAAGAGCTTGACTTGGGTTTGTGTGCACCTCTATCATAAGCCCTTCCATTGACAAATCGAGAGCCTTTTGTGATATTCCTGCAATAAGTTCTGGCTTACCAGCTATATGACTTGGATCGCAAATTACTGGTAACCAAGGAATATGGCTTTTCAAGTCGATGGGTACCTCCCACTTTGGAATATTACGAAGCGAAGATCGTTGAAAAGGTGTAAACCCCCTATGAATAGCGCCAAGCTTGCTAACCCCTACCCTCACAAATCGTTCAATAATGCCCAACCATAGCTCAAGGTCGGGGTTAACTGGGTTCTTTACAAGAACAGGAATGTTGACACCCGCCAGAGAGGAGGCAATCTGGTCAACAGAAAACGGGTTCGAAGATGTTCGTGCGCCAATCCACAGTACATCAAAATCATACTTTAGGGCCAATTCTACATGCTGTGGTGTGGCTACCTCTACGGCAAGCTTAAGGTTGGTTTGCTTCTTTGCCTCACTCAGCCACTCAAGCGCAACATTTCCAGCACCTTGGAAACTGCCTGGTCGCGATCGAGGCTTCCATACACCTGCACGAAAAACATGAACCCGACCCGTTTTAGCCAGCTCTTCTGCTGTGGTAAGTATCTGCTTTTCACTCTCAGCACCGCAAGGGCCTGCTATTATGAGGGGTAAGTCAATCCTTTCTGAAAACCATTCGGTTATGGGCAACATGCCAGTAACTTTTCATTTAACTGCAAAGGTATATCAAAAAAATGATAGAGGTTGCTTATTAAAACTATACCTTGATACTTATCCAATAATTTTACTGAAAACCCTGAAACGCTTATGGTACTGACAACCAGCCCTTTCAAGTTCTGCTAACATTTGCCTATTCGATTCAAGAACAAGGTGAATTTCAATGGTATCTATACCTCTTTTTTTGCAACTTTCAATCAAATCAATAGCAAGTGATACTTCAAGTCCTTTACCTCGATGTTGGTTATCAACAGCACCCAGCATTAGGTCGAGCTGCTTGGTTTTACGCATTGATTTAAGAATGTGAAATATTCCGAAGGGGAAAAGTTTTCCTTTTGCTTTTTGAACTCCTGGTGTAAAATTAGGTAAGCCAATAATAAAAGCTATAAGCTGATCCCTTAGGGTTGCAACCTTAACAAAATCAGGGTCAACAATTGGTAGGTAACGCTTTGCAAACTCAACCATTTCCACCTCCTCCATGGGTACAAAACCATATAACTCACCATAAGTATTATTCACAAGTCGAAGTACAGGTAATATCAGCTCCTTTAGCTCCTTTTTCTTCGAAGGAAAAACAAAGCTGTACCTACCCTGACTCTCTACCCTACTTGCTATTCTTGAGTAAGCTTCTGGTAATCCCTTTTGCACATCGAAACGAAATACAAGGCAATCGAACTCCTTTTTATACCCTTTATTTTCTACTAAATTTACTAGGTACGGTCGATTGCAAGCGGAGTCGATGATGGGCATGTGCTCGAAACCATCGACCATCATCCCTTGAGGATCTTTATCAGAAAAACCGTAAGGCCCAATGATCTTATTCATGCCTCTTTCAAGAGCCCAATGCTCAACAGCACCCATTAACTCGTTTGCTATCTGTTGGTTATCGTAACATTCAAAATATCCAAAACGACCTGTTTGTTCGCTGTTCTTTTCATTGTATGTTTTATGAATTATGCCCATTATTCTTCCAACAGGCTTTCCTCCTTGGTATGCTAAAAATAGAATTGTGTCGCAATGGGAAAAGGAGCGATTCTTTTTTGGATTAAAAAAATTCCATTCATCGGCATAAATTGGTGGTAGCCAATTTGGATTATTGGAGTGAACTCGAGCAGGTAGGTAAATGAACTCTTTAAGCAAGCTTTTAGTCTTAACCTCTGCTAAAACAATCTTTTCCATGATTTTATGCTCTATTTATGAAGCATTTGGTTCTTTTCTAAGATATTTTTTTTGCGTTGTACATGTCAAAGAAAAGCATTTTTTGGATTGGTTATTTAGGCTTATTGATAACTTTGCTCCGAAAACGAAAAACATTTCTTCCATTTAGTTGTTAGTTCGATAACAATATAAGATTTTTAATATGCAAACCAAGAATAAAGTGTTGCTAATGATACTCGATGGATGGGGCATTGGCAAAGGCGACCGTAGCGATGTGATTACAACTGCAAACCCAGTGAACATGAATGGGTTGAAGAAGGATTACCCAAACGCTCAACTCTTAACATGCGGTGAGGATGTAGGACTTCCCGAAGGGCAAATGGGAAACTCAGAGGTTGGACATCTAAATATTGGAGCAGGAAGGGTTGTTTACCAGGATCTAGTAAGAATTAACAAGGAGATTAAGGAAGGTCTTATTGAGAATAATCCAGTGCTTATAAATGCGTTTCAGTATGCCAAGGAGAAGGATGTGTCTGTTCATTTCATAGGTTTGGTTTCCGATGGAGGTGTACACTCTATGGATACTCATCTATACAAGTTATGCGATATGACCAGGGAATGGGGCCTATCAAAGGTTTTCATACATGCCCTTACCGATGGTCGTGATACTGACCCCCAGAGTGGCCTCGGTTTCATTCAGAACCTTGAACGCCATCTCGAGAGAAGCAACGGAGTAATTGCAACCTTAGTTGGCAGGTACTACACAATGGATCGCGACAAACGTTGGGAGAGGGTGAAAGTTGGCTACGACCTCATGGTTAGTGGAATAGGAAACCCTACTACAAGCATATCGAAAGCAATGGAGCAATCCTACGCCGAAGGTATTACCGATGAGTTCATTAATCCCATTGTTAGGGTGAACGAAAAGGGTAAGCCCGTGGGTTACATTAAGGAAAATGATGTTGTAATTTGCTTCAACTTTCGCACCGATAGACTTCGAGAAATAACCATAGCTTTAAGCCAAAAGGACATGCCCGAGCATGGGATGCGAACCATCCCATTACATTATGTAACCCTAACTCGCTACGACGACACCTTTTCGGGTGTTAACGTTGCCTACGAAAAGGATAACCTCAAAAACACTCTTGGAGAAATGGTTTCGATTGCTGGTCTTAAGCAGCTTCGAATTGCAGAAACCGAAAAGTATGCACACGTTACCTTCTTCTTCTCTGGTGGACGGGAAGAGGAATTCTCTGGTGAAAGCCGAATTCTAATCCCCTCGCCCAAGGTTGCAACCTACGATATGAAGCCCGAGATGAGCGCTTACGAGGTAAAAGATGCCATTTTAAAGGAGTTGAAAAACGAAACGCACGATTTCATCTGCCTCAATTTCGCCAATGGCGACATGGTTGGACATACTGGGTTATACCAAGCCATTGAAGTGGCTGTAAAGGCTGTTGACAGCTGTGTAGGCGAGGTTGTTGAAACTGCCAAAGCACATGGATACACAATTGTTATTATTGCCGACCATGGTAACGCCGACTACGCACTTAATGAAGATGGATCGCCAAATACAGCTCACTCTCTGAATCCTGTTCCAATTATTCTGGTAACTGATAAGTATAAACAGGTTGAAAGTGGGATTCTGGCCGATGTTGCCCCAACCGTTCTTCACATAATGGGGTTGCCAATACCCGAGGAGATGACTGGCAGAATTCTTTGCAAATAGAAGTAACCTATTTATATCCTTACGATTAATTGTTTTTGAGTTTTATTGTATGATTCAAATTGATGATAAGCTTCTAAGCTTCGACCTTTTCCAAAAGAAGTTCTGCTGTAACCTTTCTGTTTGCCATGGAAATTGCTGTGTTTATGGGCAATCGGGGGCACCTCTGTATGGGAATGAAAAGGATATTTTAGAAAAAGATATACCTGAAATTGAGCCCTACCTAAAGCCCGAAGGGCTTAAAGCAATAAAGGAGCAAGGGGTTGCTATCATTGACCTCGATGGTGATGTTGTTACCCCTTTGATCGAGGGAGAAGAATGTGCCTATTCGATTGACGTTGATGGAATTACTTTTTGTGCCATTGAGAAGGCATGGCTCGACGGAAAAACCCAATTTCGAAAGCCCATTTCATGCCACCTCTACCCTATTCGAACAAAAAAATATTCTTCTTTCACTGCATTAAACTACGATCAATGGAGCATTTGCCAACCAGCCCGTGAGCTAGGCGAAAGCAAATCGATACCTGTTTTTCGTTTCCTAAAAGAGGCTCTGGAAAGAGCTTACGGCAAACGATTCTACCTTGAGCTGGAAGAAGTTGCAAAACACCTTGAAGAACAAGAACTTATCAATAATCCTGAATAATTGTATTAATTTGACTAGCAATTGAAAAAATTGCCTTAAATTTAGTTGTTTTTTGAGAGCATTATAACCCCAAACAACCTCAAAACTTAAGGCCATGTCAAAGAAAAAAGAACCCAAAACAAATGATGGCAAGAAAACCAAAAAGGAAACTGTGAACCCTTTGGTTTCGGACCAGATAAACTACGAAGCGGTTGAGGACAAGAAGAAGATTAGCAGCAAGGATTACGAGAAGGAGATATATAAACTTCAGATTGAGCTAATTAAACTTCAGGAATGGGTAAAGCAAAAAAAACTTAAGGTTGTTGTAATTTTCGAGGGTCGCGATGCAGCAGGCAAAGGAGGGGTAATAAATACCATCACCGAACGGTTAAACCCTCGTTTTTGTAGGGTTGTAGCTCTAGGAGTTCCAACTGAAAAGGAGAAAACTCAGTGGTATTTTCAACGTTACGTTCAACACTTACCAGCAGGGGGTGAAATAGTTCTTTTCGATCGGAGCTGGTACAACAGAGCAGGTGTTGAAAGGGTTATGGGATATTGCAATGAACAAGAGTACCTTGAATTCTTGCGTTCATGCCCCGAATTTGAGCGGATGCTCGTTCGTTCTGGAATTATGGTTGTAAAATACTGGTTCTCGGTAAGCGACAAGGAGCAAGAAAACCGGTTTCAGGCTCGCAATGAAGATCCTGTAAAACGATGGAAGCTAAGCCCAATGGACATTGAATCGCGAAACAAGTGGGTTGAGTACTCCAAGGCAAAGGATCAGATGTTTGCACATACCGACATCAAGCAATCACCATGGTATGTTGTTCATGCCGATGACAAGAAAAGAGCAAGGTTAAACTGTATTCATCACTTCCTGGGATTAATCCAGTACGAGGATTTAACCCTTCCACCTATCGAGCTTCCCCCACGCAAGGAGGATCACTCATACGTAAGGCCACCAATCACCGATCAAAACTTTGTTCCAAGCATTTATTAGGCAAATCTAGTCGAGAAAAATCATCACACCTAAAAAGCCGTAATGAAACATCGAGAAGGTGTAAACCGATGCGTTGTCGGCGCCTCCTTCTAAAACTCTGTAGCCTGATTTGAACCGAATACTATTAGTCGCTTTGTAGTTTACTGACAGCATCACATCCTCTGCTCTGCCCTGAGGGGCAGCCAGAGCATCACCCTCAAGCTGAACACCCCAACGTTCAACTGGTTTCCAATGGATATTAAAGTTCACCAAGGGTACTGCCCCTAAATCGGTTTTCATGGACTCTCGCCCTGGGCCCTGAAATCCGATTAGAGCATCTCTTACTTTTATAGTCAAGCCAAGGGCAAGCTCTAGCTTTTCTCTGTTAAAAAGGTAGTAACGGTAAGTGCCCCTATATGAGTTGAACTTATATGTTGCTGTAATGCTTGTACCAGCAGGGTAAATAACATCCATAAACATTACATCATAATCAACATTTCCTTTGTACTCAATTTTTAAAGGTGCATAAAGAAGGGTTACTTCGTTTCTTTTAAAGAAGCGAAATCCAACTTTCAATCGGGAGTAAATGTTTGGCTTCCACTTCAGTTCATCTGACAAAGACAAGAAATCCCCTGTACTTCCAGGAATTCGCACATCATTGTAGCCTGTAAAAACGACACCTGCCTCAACATCTAAATTTAGTTGAGCCTTTACACTTTGATAAAAAGATAAAAATAGAACTATACTGATTAAAAAAAAACTATTACTTTTCATTGTTTTTGCTTTATATTGTTAAGTACTTTGAAAATACTTTCAAACATATTCATTTTTATTTTAAAATTGTAGTTATCACATACAAATATATCTTTGTACAAAAATGTCAATTTAATCTGAGGTTTCATTGACTTACAAACAAAAAATGCAGCCTATCAACCCAATTAGCGACAATCACGATACTATATGGTTGAAAGAAGTATTCCTTCATCACTTTGAAAGCATTTGGAACTACGCCTTTTTTTTGACAGGCAACATCGACATCGCTGACTCTGTTATCACTCATTCATTTAGACGGTTATGGGTTGTTAAATCAAAGGTTAACGATGATAGGATTGCCCCTTTGCTATATAGCATTGTCAAGGGAATCTCGAGGCATGAAGCCAAACCTAACGAGCTAGCATTTAGCTTTATTGAGCGTCTTCAAGCCCTTCCTTCAAAGGAAGGAATAAGCTATTCAATTGAAAGTGGCAACAAGGAGAGTAGTATAAACCAGATTATCAGCCAAATACCTCAATACTCAAGGGTTGTACTTCTAATGTACTGTATTGAAGGTTTTTCGTACAACGAAATTGCTGTGCGATTGAACCTAAGCCCCAGAGAAGTTTCAAAACGTGTGAAAGAAGCACTTAGAATAATTGACTCTTCTTTTAATCCTGGGAATTCCGAAACCAGTTTTAGTAACTACGAAGAATGGGCTGGTAAGCACATTGGCACAATTTCATCCCTAAGAATACCCACGTCTAACCTCGGAAAAGATGAAATATTGAATAGAACCCTGCATTTAGTAAATCAGGAAGAATCGGTTTCGAGAGTTTGGCTGGTTTTCAGGCAATGGGGAGCTGGAATAATTGCATTAATCATCCTTTTTTCCATAATGATTGAATGGAGGTTCTCGACCAAAACTCAGGAAAGCCCCAACGGTAAGCTAGCCTACCTGATGCTTCCCGACTCATCAATAGTAAGCCTCAACGCTGCGACCAAGGTTGAGCTTCGCAAGTATGGATGGTTAGGTAGTGCCAGATGGATTAAGCTTCAGGGTGAAGCTTCGATAAAAGTAAATAACCCTTCACAAGAACTATCGGTAATACTTGGAGAATGTACTATCAAAACAAGAAATGCCCGCTTTAACGCATACTTCCGAAAAAACCTCGTAAAAGTTGAGTGCGTTAGCGGAAACCTAGATTTCCAAGTGAAGGAAAACCCACCCGAGAAGTTAGAGGCAGGGCAAGGTATTAGCTTCCACCCAGATAACCCCATCCCACAACGATACATGATTGATATTGTCAAAACTAGTTCTTGGTCAAGGGGAATTTTCTACTATAACAATACCCCTATCATCGAAGTTTTTGAAGAGATTGAACGTCAATTTGATGTTAAAATAATAATTTCCAACGACATACCTTCATGGAAAACCTATAGCGGTACCATTACTAACGAAAGCCTAAACTTCACCCTCGACCTTGTTTGCTTACCTCTGGGTTTGAAATACTCATACAATCAAGCAGAAAAAGGGTTTGTAATAACTCCTGCAAGTCTTAAAGAGTACTAATTTCTATTCTTCAACATACGGTTTAGGTAGGTTATTAAAGTTTTTTTTTCTATCATTGAGGTTTGAAAATTTTAAATCAAAATAACTATTATGGATTACATTAAAAAGTATGTTGAAGAAAACAAAGAGCGTTTTCTTGAGGAACTTTTCGGGTTGTTGAGAATCCCCTCAATTAGTTCAATTTCCGATCATAAACCCGATATGTTAAAATGTGCAGAATATTGGAGGGATCAAATCCTAAAAGCTGGTGCCGATAAAGCGTTAGTAATGCCTTCCGATGGTCATCCCGTTGTGTATGGTGAAAAAATTGTTGACCCCAAAGCACCCACCGTTTTGGTTTACGCACACTACGATGTGATGCCTGTGGATCCGATTGATCTTTGGGAAACCCAACCCTTTGAGCCCGTAATAAGGGATGGAAAAATATATGCTCGTGGAGCCGACGACGACAAAGGACAAGGGTTCATGCACGCCAAAGCATTTGAGCTTATGCTCAAAACCAATACGTTACCCTGTAACGTTAAGTTTATGATTGAAGGTGAAGAAGAAGTTGGCTCACCAAACCTTGGCAAATGGCTCGACCAGAACAAGGAGATGCTAAAGGCCGATGTTATCCTTGTTTCCGACACTTCGTTGCTAGGAAAGGATACCCCATCAATAACTACCGGTCTTCGTGGGCTTGCCTACGTTGAGGTTGAGGTTACAGGCCCAAACCGCGACCTGCACTCAGGCCTTTTTGGTGGAGCCGTTGCTAACCCAGCCAATATCCTAGCAAAGATGATTGCATCGTTACACGATGAGAACAACCACATTACCGTTTCTGGTTTTTACGATGATGTTCTTGATGTGAACCCCGAAGAAAGAGCCGACATGAACAAGGCCCCCTTCAACCTCGATAACTACAAGAAATCACTGGATATTGCTGAGGTTTGGGGAGAAACAGGCTATACTACCCTTGAAAGGGTTGGTATTAGGCCAACACTTGATGTAAATGGTATTTGGGGTGGATACATTGGAGAAGGAGCAAAAACTGTTCTCCCTTCAAAAGCGTACGCCAAAATCTCCATGAGATTGGTTCCCAATCAGGAACATAACAAGATTGCCGAACTCTTCCAAAAGCATTTCGAGGCAATAGCACCACCTTATGTGAAGGTTAAGGTTAAACCTCTTCACGGAGGGCAAGGTTATGTTTCACCAACCGATAATCCTGCTTACAAAGCAGCAAGTAAAGCCATGGAAGAAGTTTATGGAAAGAAACCTATACCCTACCGTAGTGGTGGGAGTATCCCCATTATCAGCACCTTTGAGGAGAAACTCGGCTTAAAAACCATCCTTCTTGGTTTTGGTTTGGAGTCCGATGCAATACATTCTCCCAACGAAAACTACCCGCTGGAGCAGTTCTACAAAGGAATTGAAACCATTCC
>CAYZSD010000094.1:0-13200 GCA_964481075.1 uncultured Rikenellaceae bacterium
GTATTAATCATAAAAATCTTTATTGGGATATTTTTTTATTCATTTATCTATCCATTACAAATTTTTAAGGATTTAGTAGCATGTTTACGTAAAAAAAAAGCACGATACAAGTACCTTGAACCTTGGAATATAATTCGTTATCTAACACTCTTTGTCGTTTTAGCAAGCGCATTTGCTGGGTCTTTATTTCTGGTTTACATGCTTGACCCTTATAGTATTGCTGGCCGCATTTTCTCAGATTTGGTTAGACCACTTTACTACGGTATAAATAATTTACTAGTCAAACTTTTGAGTTTTATCGATAGCTACGCCCTTCACCATGTCGATTTTAAGGCTATTCCCTGGCAGGGGCTTGCAATTACAAGTGGTGTTACTTTGGCAATTGCTATTCTAGCTTGGAGATGGGGCCGATTGTTTTGTAATTCATTTTGTCCTGTTGGCGCATTGCTTAGTTTATTCTCTCGGTTCTCAATTTTTAAGCTTAGAATCGACCTTAATTCATGCACTACCTGTGGCAGATGTTTAAGGGAATGTAAGGCTAGTTGTATCGATATTAACGCAAAGACCATTGATTTCTCAAGGTGTGTAGCGTGCTACAACTGTATTGATAGCTGTAAAGAAAAGGGAATTTCTTACAAATTGTCAGTAAAAACTAAGCCAGCTATTGTAACGGATAAGGATGATTCTAGAAGGAAATTTTTGAATTCCTTGGTTGGAATTATTGTTGGACTTTCTGCTTTCTCGTATTCTTTTAATGTTTTTGGGCAGCGAAAGAAAAATACTGAAGGTAAGAAAGACTCAGGGAATATAGTTGAAGGTCAATCTAATGTAGAACAAGAACAAGAAACGAGGGTAGAATCAAAAGCTGGTTCAAGGCCTAATAGACGACTAGCTCCCATAACTCCACCGGGCTCATTCAGCCATAGGGATTACTTAAATGCTTGTACTGCTTGCCACCTTTGTGTGTCAGCTTGCCCAACCCATGTACTTCAACCCTCAGTTCGAGAATTTGGTGTTTTTGGAGTCTTGCAACCTCACATGGACTTCCGTTCGGGTTTTTGTAACTATGAATGTACAAAATGCGGCGAAATATGTCCAACAGGTGCGATTAGACCCTTAGAATTAGAAACAAAAAAACGTTCTCAGCTTGGTAAGGCACGTTTTCACATGGGAAATTGCATCGTAAGGGTTGACAGGACTGAATGTGGTGCTTGCTCAGAGCATTGCCCAACAAAGGCTGTTTTTATGGTACCTTGGCAGGGTTTACTCCTTCCTCAGGTTAATGAGGATATTTGTATTGGCTGTGGAGCCTGTGAGTATGCCTGCCCAACAGAACCTTATAAAGCCATATATGTCAATGGAAGTGAGGTACATGGAGTTGCTGAATTGCCAGCACATATTGATAAAGGACCTCGAAAATCACAGTTAGACGATTTCCCTTTTTAAGTAATATTAGAATTATTCATAAAAACTGTATGTTATGAAAAAGTTTATAGTTGTGAGCATTGCTTCACTTTTATTTCTGTTTAATGCATGTATCGAAAAAAAAAATGGTAATATTTCAAATGGTTGGTCAATTGCGCTTCATGGTGGGGATGGAAATATTAAACCCGAAGATTTGTCAGAAGAAGAAATCAATGAGTACCAAACAGAGTTAAAGGCTGCTCTCGATATAGGTATTATAATTCTTGAGAATGGAGGTACAAGCCTAGATGCGGTTGAGCAAGTAGTGAGGTATTTAGAGGATTGCCCACTTTTTAATGCTGGTAGAGGAGCTGTTTTCACCAATGATGGCAGAAACGAACTGGATGCTGCAATAATGGAAGGATTCGAGTTGAAAGCGGGAGCTATTGCTGGGGTAGGGAACATCAAAAACCCAGTATCAGCGGCTCGTCTGGTTATGGAAAAATCGCCACATGTTCTAATGGTTGGAAGCGGAGCTTCAAACTTTGCTCAGTTACATGGAGCTGAGGTTGTTGATAGTTCATATTTTTACACCGAGAAAAGCTGGGAATCGTTGCAACGTGCTTTAGAAAAAGACAAAAAGATGGGAACTGTGGGTTGTGTTGCACTGGATATTAAAGGAAATCTTGCAGCAGCAACATCAACAGGAGGGATGACTAACAAGCGCTACGGTAGAGTTGGCGATGTGCCAATTATTGGAGCTGGAACCTACGCCAACAATAATACTTGCGCAGTTTCTGCAACTGGACATGGAGAATTTTTCATTCGATATACGGTTGCCCACGATATATCGGCTTTAATGGAATACAGAGGCTACTCCCTTGCTCAAGCCGCTGATGAGGTTGTTATGAGAAAACTTGTTAGGGCAGGAGGAAGAGGCGGAGTTGTCGCAGTTGACAAAAAAGGCTCTATACATCTTACATTTAATACCTCCGCTATGTTCAGAGGATATGCGAATTCTAAAGGAGAAAGCGGGGTTGCAATTTTTTAGGGATAAACTCCATGTTTTAAATATAATCCACCGTATAGGTGGATTTTTTTTGCTTTATAATTAGCAATGAACAATTGTTTTAAAACAATGTTATTATTTAGAATTAATCTAAATAAATTACTTTGATAACCTATTTATAAAAGTTTAAAACTAAAAAATGATATGCTATGAAAAGAATGCTTTACACAATTATCATGCTACTTGTGACCTTAATTTGGGCTCAAGTAACTAATGCACAAAAGCTTCCATTTCAGGGACGGCTTCTTGAGAACGGTGAGCCATACAATGGAACGGTAAACCTAGTCTTTAGTATAAACGAAATTTCTTGGTCTGAAACACATCCTAATGTGCAGGTTATGGACGGTTTATATAGTTTAGATTTGGGAGAGGAAAATCCCCTTCCACAAGATCTTTTTTATGGTGTGCAAAGTCGTTTGCTAAGTATTAGTGTTAATCAAACACAACTGACACCAATAAACATTTACCCTACTTTCGTTGGCAACAAGTACCATGCAAACGTTGTGGGTGATACGTTAAATAGCACTGCTATTAGTGCTGAAATCAGCGGCTTAGGAGTTACAGATTTCCGTTATTACGGAGGAGTAGTCAAAGCCTCGGTTGAGAATGCAAGAAATACTGGTCTTTATGTTTCTGCAACTTCAGGACAAGATAATCAGAGCGAATTAAATGCTATTGGTCTTTCAGCATTTGCCGAAAACGGAAGAAATATAAATGGTCAAACGGAACTTACAAATCCAGATTTATACTTAGCGGGTCAACTTTCCTCTTTATACGGAACTTCTAATGTTGGAGGTAGAGCTTTACAGGCTCAGTACACTGCGTTTGGTCCTGGTCACGGTGTAGGTTTGTCCGGATATTCAGGTGGAGGAGGAAAAAACTGGGGTGTATGGGGACGTGCTGTCTCTTTTACCGATTCATCGCAAATTGCTGGTGTTTTTCAATCATTTGGTTCAGGAAACGGATCTCATGTAGGTGTCAGTGGTTCTGCAACTGCGGCAAATTCAACTATGAATATTGGCATTTACGGAACAGCACTCAATTCTCCAAACGAGAACTGGGCTGGTTGGTTCGATGGTGATGTGAAAATTAACGGTTCACTCAATCTTACTGGATCTCAAAACAATGTTATAGAAATTGATGAGGCTCCTGATGGTATGGATGCCGTTTCCTACACAATAACTGGTGTTGGTACTGTTAATAAATTATACCGACCTCTCGTTGGAACTTCATCGGTTGCTAACGGTTTAAACGGGGGTGTAACTGGAATTGGCATTGCCTTGGCAGGAAACACGAATAACACCTATGGTATTTTTGGTAGAGCTACCGGCGAAACAACCGCCCAGCTTAGGGGTGTTTACGGCGAAGCCGTTTCGCCTGCATCGTCCACCAACTGGAATGTTGGTTTATGGGGAAGCGCAAGGGGAGAGGGAACTGGCATGCACCTAGGTCTTTACACAAATGCTACAGGAACTCATGATAATTTCGGAGCACTAACTACTGCTACTGGTGATGGAAAGAATAATGTAGGTATAAGGGGGTTGGCAGCAGGAGTTGGTGATGGATCTACTGGGTACGGTGTAGGCTCATACAATACAGGTGTTCAGGGTTTTGCCCGCAGCAATAGCTGGGGAAATACTGGTGTCTGGGGTTACGTTTATAACGATCCTACACTTGGAGGAATTGGTGTTGATAACATTGGAGTTATTGGGCGTAGCGAGGTGAATAACGGAACGCCCGAGATGAGCAATATAGGTGTTAAGGGCGATGCCTGGGGATCGGGTATCAATAAAGGAGTTGTTGGAACTGCACAGAATGGGGTTGAGAACTGGGCCGGTTGGTTTGAGGGCGATGTGAAAGTGACAGGAAATCTGGTGGTTGACGGACAAACCTCAAAAGAATTTCAATTGATTACCAGTGGAAACATCACTGCAACCGGAATTATTCATGCAACCGAAGTTGTTGAAACTTCAGATGCTCAACTAAAAATCAATGTTAAACCATTAACCAACACTCTTGAGAATGTTGGTAAACTTAGAGGTGTAACATTTAATTGGGCTAGTAGTTCCAGCGATGAATACCATATTGGTTTAATAGCCCAAGAAGTTAATAGTGTTTACCCCGAGTTTGTTCGCACTATGCCCAATGGATCAATGGCTATAAACTACTCACAAATGGTTTCAGTTCTAATCGAAGCTATTAAGGAACTTAATGCCAAGGTCGATTCGCTCGAGGAGCAGAACTGCAAGCTACGTTCCAGTCTCGATTCGCAGGAAGAGATGAAGTTCGAGATGGCAATGCTCCGAAAGCTGATAATGGAGTTAGTAAGCAAACAGGGAAAGGATTTAGCTGAAACAAGTATTGATAAGTAAAATGCAATTTCAACAATTAAAATAATTCGCTATGAATAAATCAAAATTCATGCTTCTGAACAGGTTGAGATTGCTAATAGTTGCTCTTTCGTTTCTCTGGGTAAATCAACTTATAGCTCAGGAGCATATTTCGAAGGTGATATCATCTGGTGGCGGTTACTCCTATGGGGGAAACTTCTCCAACTTTTCTGTAGTTGGGGGTGAGCCAGTGGCTTCAAACATTTCTGGTGAAAACTATTCATCTTCTATCGGGTTTATATATACTTCATATTATCGCATACCCAGTATAATGTACACAATAACCTATAGTGCAAGCGAAGGAGGCATTATAGTAGGTGAAACTTATCAAACAGTTTATCAGGGTGCCGATGGCTCAACCGTTGAGGCAGTACCTGATGCTTGTCATGTTTTTTTAGAATGGAGCGACGGAATAACCAATAATCCTCGAACCGATAGAAATGTTACAAGCGACATTGCTGTTACCGCAATCTTCTTACCCAGAAATATTGATGTTACAGTAACAGTAACAGAAAATAGCTTGATAGCAAATAATACAAATGCAACCTACCAATGGATAAACTGCGTTACTAATCAACCTGTTGAAGGAGCTACTGAGCAAATTTTTACACCAACTTCTAGTGGAGAATATGCAGTAATTATCACCGATCAGGGTTGTTCACTTCTCAGTGATTGCAATTCTATTTCATTAACTTCGATTTCGACCCTACAAAAGGATAGGTTTAACTTTAGGGTCTATCCAAATCCTTCGAAGGACTTCTTTACAGTTGTCTCTTCTTTTGGTGGCGATTTTACTATATACAATAGCATGGGTTTTGTGGTTAAAGTATTCAAAATAAATGATATGACTGGATTTTCGATGCGTATAGAGGGCTTGACCACTGGTATTTATTTTGTGGTAGGAAGGAATGGCACTAAACTTATGACACAGAAAGTTGTAGTTTACTAGGTAAAGTATTTATATTCAGGGTTGAGGCTGTCTAAAAAAGTCTAATGTAAAGGGATAAATCTGAAAATCAGTTAAAAAGACTTTTTAGACAGCCTCTGATAAGTTAAAAACAGATTTATGGACTTTTTGGACGGCCCTATAAATATTCAATAATTTTGGTAATAAGTTTTAATTGTGGTGTAGGGCGCTGAATTACGTCGCTAAAACCTGCTTTTACATATTTTTCTTTTTGTTCTGTATCCACTGTAACTTGTGCAATGATGGGTAGAGTAGTTTCCTTCTTCCTGATTGACGATATAAAATTTACCATAGGTACAGAAAGTTCCGAAATATTCACGATAACAATATCAAGTTTTGAGAAACCGATACAAATATCTTTAGTTCGCTCAATATCATCGCATGTAAGCAAATTAACTCCAGTACCATTTAGCAAACTTTTAACAAGTTGATAATTGTCGTAACGTTTTTCATAAAGGAGAATATTTTTCCCTTTTAGCTTATCAATAAGGTTTCTAGTAAGAAACTCTTCCAGCAAATTGAGGGTTTCTGGTAGGGAATCTAGTTTGTCAATGGGTATTATTGGGATGCATAAGTTAAAACATGTCTCTTGATTTTCTGTACTTTCCACACTAATCCTTCCTTTCATGCTCTCAATTAGGCTCTTAACAATTGTTAAGCTAAAACCAACGCTCTTTGAGAAAACCCTTATGGGATTTTTAAAGTAATTATTGAGTTGGTTGACACGCTCGGGGTTGAATCCCTTTCCAGAATCTTTAACCCATAACCAAAGAGTAGTAGAATTTACCTTACAACCAATCTCTATGTATCCATCATTTGTATGCTTATACGCATTCCTACAGAGAATATCAAGTGCTCTTTCAATTTTATCTAAATCAATAAGTGCAAAGAAACTTTTTTTAATCCCTATACAGTTATTTCTATATTCAATACTTTTAAGCTGGGAAGTGTTCTGTAGTTTTTGAATGTAGGTATTTAGCAGCGATGTAATACAAACCGAATGAAAGGTTGCGCTATTCTCTTCATTCTGAGATATTGAAATGATATTCTTCGAAAATGTGATTATTTTATTGCACGTTTCACTAACAGCCTCATTAAGCCTTTCTTTCTGCTCTATAGTGATTTTTGGTGAAAGAATTTGATTAATAAGCCCAACGAGACCAAGTATTGGCGTTTTGAGTTCAGCTATCAGTTCAGCAAAGAAGTTTGATGTATCTATAAGGTTTTCTTTTGATGCTTCCTGCGCTAGATTTAGTTCATTCTTTAAGTTAGCAACTTGGTTTTGAAGGGCTTTAATTTCCTCATTTTGAAGTTTAATTTGATTTGATTTGCTCTTAAAGTTAAGGTATGATTTCTTGTGTAAATAGATTAGTACGATGATTGAAACAAATATGACTATCAAAACAACTATTATGACCTTTAAAATTGAATAATAACTTGAATATGAGGAGTATGTGTAAAAGAAACTATCAATAGTAGTATATGTTTCAACAAAACCCTGATTTGAAAGAAATTCTGCCATAGCATACCATCGCCATTTATTGGTATGCCCAATTTCTACGATACTGGGATTAATTAATTTATGAATTGTATTTGCCTCATAGATAAGTTGTTGGTAGGTCTTTGGGGAGTTGTACCTATTAATTATAAGATTAGCTATTTCTTCCTTGTTATTTAATGCATACTCCCAACCTTTAATCGATGCCTCCCTGAACTTTCTAACTCTTTCAGGATGTTTCTTGATTTCGGTTACAGATGTAAAGAGGCAATCGGAATAGAAGTCAATTCCATATGTTTTTGGGCTGATTAATCTGAATGGAATACCAAATGTTTCAAGGAAGTATGGCTCATTACTAATGTAAGCACTTAGGGCATCTACTTGATTGGTTAGTAAATCGTTGATAGTGTATGAGTGGTCAACTATTGTTACTTTATTCAGGTCAACGCCTTCGCTACTGAGCATACTCAGAATCTCATACCCCCTTTCGTCAGTTTCGAGCATAAGTTTTTTCCCAACCAAATCATGAGGGGAGAAAATATCCGAATCCTCCTTAACAATAATTACACTTGGTGAATGCTGAAAAATTGGTGCAAGTAATACGACTGGTGCTCCTTTTAGGTAGTATGCAATCAACTCAGCATTTGCAATGCCATAGTGTGCCCTACCTTGAAGTACTTCATTAATTGGTGAACTTCCAGTAAAAGTTTCTTCTATCTCTACATCTAGACCTTGCTCAGCATAAAAACCCTTTTCTAAAGCAGCATAGTAACCAGCAAACTGAAATTGATGCTTCCATTTAAGTTGAAGGACAATACTCCCAGAATTAGGCTTTGAGAATGTCCCTAAATCAATCAATACAAACACAATAAACGCAAGAATTGTTTTGCAAGATATGCTATTAATCTTAGCAATTATCGTTTCTGAAGTATTGTTAAACATATTTTATGAAAACTCTTATGCACACTAAATTCTGAAACAATTTACGCAAAAAAGATTTATATCCCATATAAAGATAAAAAAAACTTGGAATGCAATGAAAATATATCATTGGCTAACAAAAAATCTTATATAATTGGACATTTTATAGTCGAAGTACTTTCATTGGAGGTTGAAAAAAACATATACCTTTGTAAAAACATAAACCATGTTCGATTTTTCTCAAGCAAGCATACAAGGTATTGCAATTCACCGGGTGGGAAGTATAGCCCGTGAGAATGAACTTTTTTTATCCAACAGCTTGGTGTTTATTGCTGAAGAGCATTTAAAAAGCATTCTTACAACATTTTTTCTATACCCTTTCAAGCAACCCGAGTTTTATAGTTTTAGTCATCAAACAGACTTATCACTAAATGAAGTTTTTAGCTTTTCTCAAAAGCTTTTCAATGAACCAATGCTGCTTCTCGAGCAATCGGTAAATATTGCAAAACATTTGCACCTAAGTAGTAATCATCCAAACATTAAGGAGGGAGAGTTCTACGCTGTTCATTTTGCAGATTGTATTGTTGAGGGTGAACTTGTCGATGCTCTTGGTCTTTTTAAAACAGAAAGTAAGGATACCTTTATCAAGATTTATCAACAATCGAATTCTTTTGAAGTAGAACAACATCAGGGTATTAGCATTAAAAAGATTGACAAAGGGTGTTTGATCCTCAATACAGAAAAGGACTTTGGCTATAAGGTGGTTGCAATTGATAACACAAATAAGAACGATGAGGCAAGATTCTGGAAGGACAGATTTCTTAATATCAAACCCCGCGAAGACGATTTCTATCAAACAAGTGGTTACATTAACCTTTGTAAGGATTTTGTGAAAGAAGTTCTTAACGAGGATAATAAGGTAGATAGAGCTGAACAGGTTACTTTACTAAATAAAACACGCGATTATTTCAGTAAAGCAGACACCTTTAATCAGGACGATTTTGAGGAGATGGTTATCCGAAAACCCGAAGTAGTGGAAGCATTCCGTGAGTATAAGGATGCTTACCAAGCAGAGATGGGATGCAACCTAAAAGATTCATTCACAATATCCATCGATGCAGCAAAGCAGGCGAAGAAGGTATTCAAGAGCGTCATAAAACTCGACAAAAACTTTCACCTCTACGTACATGGAGGGCACGACAGGATTGAGAAGGGCTTCGACACCAGCAAAGGCCTCAACTACTACAAACTTTTCTTTGATGCCGAGGGATAACCACTATAACGATTATCACAAACCCTCAATCTCATCCCTAGTCAAGCCTGTTTCTGCAACAATTTCGTCGTTAGAGGCTCCAAGCCTCTTCATCTGTATGGCGAGTTTTTTTGCAAGAGTTTTGCTATGCTTAGAAATCTCCTCTTTTTCCCTCTGTTCAGAGATAGCCCTTTTTTCTGCTGCCTCCTTTTGGCTCAACACTTCTGCAATCTTCTTCTCATGCTTAGCTGCCTGCTCATCGAAAATTGCATCAATCTCCTCCTCTCCTTCTAGCTGACGACGGAAAGCATCATCCAATAGTGGCCCTTGGAGATACCTAGCCATATCGCTAAATTCTTTGGGAATGTATTGAAGGTCAATTATATAATTATCTTCCGTGCACCATGCCTGATTGAAAAGAACTAAAAAATTTTCAAGTCGTGTCTGCCTTTTATTTGGAAGCCGCCTCACCTGAATAATATGCGATTGGTGCGTAAGATGTTCTATGAAAAAGCTCTTTGCTTCAATCCGTTCCTTGCTCACCGAGTCGATTATCTCCCTGTTTACTGTTACGGCCATATAGGGCAGATCATCAAGATTATAGCCAAGGATATAGATGGTTATTATCGGATAAACTGCCCCATACTCTACTGATGGCTCTGCTATGATTTCCTCTTTCTTCCTCTTAGCCATGTAATTAGCCCCAAGGTAGTTTCTAAACCGAAGGATATCAGTAGGGAATTTCGATTTCTGCAACTCAATTAGTACGGTTTTCTTCGAGCCGTCAGGCTCTTTGATTACCGCCTTAAAATCGAGCCTGAAAAGGGTAAAAAAACGCCTTTCATCGGGGATAACGGTTTCCTGATGGCCTAATGTAACCTCCTCTATTTCAACATCGAGTATTACCGACAGCACTTTCTTGGCGAACTTATTGTTATCCATTAGGTACTTAAAAGCCTTGTCATATAGAGGGTTTACAATCTTCATCCTTTACTTATCAAACAGTTTTGCCCATTCATATTTCTTCCTAGTTTTCCATGTTCCACGGTGAAAGATGTAGCTAAGGATTAGGGGAACAACACTCGTTGCCTCGGCGTAAACCATTTGTTCGTAAGTAGTATCAACCTTGCCCCACGATGAGGCCTCCTTAAGGGTTGAGCTGGAGCAAGCTCCATCACGTGGGTCAGCAACGGTAATTTGAATAGCGTATTTGTGCATTGGCACATCGTGACCAAGGATTTCTGCACAAACCACTGTATCCTGAGCAAAGTTTTTGGGTGCACCACCACCAATCATAAACAGCCCGGTAACCTTACCAGCAATCTTTATGTTAGTAAGCTCACGAAAATCCTTTACAGAATCAATTGCCACGTGAGCATCAGGGTGTTCAACCTGATGCTTAACAAGCCCAAAACCTGCGCTGCAATCGCTGAAAGCGGGAACGAAGATTGGCACATTATGCTCATAGCAAACCTGAACCAGGCTATCCTTCTTCACAGCATGTTTTGTAAGGTACTTACCCATTTCCTTGATGAACTCACGAGAACTGTAAACACCTGGTTGCATCCCATCGGCTATAGTCTTGATGGTGGCATCACAAACCTGCAGCTCTTCCTCATCAATGAATGTGTCGTATATTCTATCAATATAGTTGTTTCTTAGATGGTTATCATCAATAAATGGTGTTCCCTTATAGTGCTTAAACCCAAGAGCCTCAAAGAAATCCATGTCAACAATGGAGGCACCTGTGGCAACAATTACGTCCACCATGTTATTCTTTACCATTTCCACATAAGCCTGCATGCAACCACCAGCGCTGGTACTTCCTGCGAGGATCAGCCAGTTGCTACACTCCTTATCGGCAATCATCATTTCCAGGATATCGGCTGCAACAGCCGTATCGCGTGAGGTGAACGACATGTCGCGCATGGCGTTGATGATAGGGGTTGAATCGAACGATTTAATGTCGATATGTTTTACCACATCCTTGAGCAGGTCTTTCTTTTCCATTGATTGAAGTGTTATTTTGTTGATATTCTGTTGATTGTTTGATTAGTTCTTTTTTGCAAATTTATAGGAAAGAATCTTGTAAACCAATTTAGTAGCCAAAAAGTCCGATGATTTTTCTAAGGGATTTGGACAGAGTTCAACAACATCGAAGCCCACAAGGTTTTTCTTTTCGATTACTTTCCTAATAAAGGTAAGCGTTTCGTACCACATCAAACCTCCTGGTTCAGGGGTTCCCGTTGAGGGCATAATTGACGGATCAAACCCATCGAGATCCACTGTAAGGTAAACATTTTCAGTTAGAAGATCTATTGCTGAGTCCATCCACTTGTCGCACTTCGTAATTCTATGTGCCCAAAAGACCCTGTTAGGGTCAAGCCGTTCCTTCTCACCAACATCCATGCTTCGAATTCCTACTTGAACTATGGGGCAAATATCCTGAGCTCGCGCCATAACGCAAGCATGATTGTTCTTTGAACCCTCGTAGCTATCGCGAAGATCGGTATGGGCATCAATCTGCAAAACAGACATATTCTTGTATCTTTCGGCATGAGCTTGGATAGGTCCAATGCTAACTGAATGCTCTCCTCCGATGGTTACAACGAATTTGCCAGAATCAATAAGTTCTTTGGTCTTAGCTTTTGCCACCTTAACCATTGCTTCAGGGCTTGAGCTCTCAACTATTGGCGATTCGGTGAAGATGCCTTCCAGGTAAACCTCGCTATCGGTTTCAATGTCATAAAGTTCCATGTTTGCCGAGGCTTCAAGCAAAGCTTCGGGTCCCTTGTCCGAACCTTTTACCCAGGTACTAGTTCCATCGTAGGGAATGGGTAATATCACTATTTTTGATTCTGCTGGATCGCAGTATTCTGCGGGAATATCACCGAAATGTATCATGTCCATTTTTTTTTGCAATGATAGCAAAAAAATGTTGAACTTGAAGTTAACCAATTATCAAGAACTAGTTGCTGAAAATAATAATCACATTGTCGAGAAGAAAAAAAGAGGGAATATAAACAAATCATAAACAAATTCTGGTCAGAATTTTTTTGTGATTGAAGAATTAATAATATGTCTGACTATGCCCTAACTTGTACTGATCATATTCCTAATTCGCATACAAAGCTGAATTCAGCAGCTCTTCTGCCATTGATCTCTTGAAATAGTAGTCCATAGTCTCAAGGAGCGATTCGGAATGGATGGGTTTTGTGATATAGGCATTACAACCAGCATTTAGGCATAGCTCCATATCACCAATCACTGCACATGCGGTTTGGGCAATAACAGGAGTATCAGGAGTAATTTTCTTTATCTGCTCTGTTGCCTCCAAGCCGCTTAGTCCTTCCAGGCGGATATCCATCAATACCATATCAATCTCGTTGTTCTCTTGCACTAAATTGACAGCGGTTTCACCATCGTTAGCGATAAGAAGTTTCGCTCCCGTTTTCTGAAGAATGGTTTGGAGAAGAAGAAGGCTTGAAGCATCATCCTCTACCACAAGCACCACCTTATCGTTCCAATCGTAGGTATTCTTCACATCTACTTTTTTAAAGGGTTTAAAAAACAAACTGCAAGTTATAGCTAATTTTTTTAACACAGCAAATTTTTATTAAAAATTTGAAGAAATTTTTCTTCTACTTTGCAAAAAAAAGTATAACACATGGAGCGCAAGTGTTAAGTATTTCTTCATTA